>JACMLD010000223.1 GCA_014379785.1 Chitinophagaceae bacterium | reverse complement strand
CCGGCATTGTTGACCAGTCCATGTACCAACGGATATTTTTTGAGTATATCTTTTACAGCCGCATCGCAGCCCGATGGATCAGACAACTCGGCCGTCACGAAATCAACGGCCCATCCTTGTTGAACCAATTCATCAGCGAGCCTTTTGTTGTCGGTTTCATTTCGCCCGATAAGCACCACTGTCGCCCCCTCGGCCGCGAGTACCCTTACTATGCCCTCTCCAATCCCTTTGGCACCACCAGATACTACAAAAACCTTGTCTCTTAATTTTAAATCCATACTAAATTAATTTATAGAAAGCTTTTGCATTGCCACCGAAGATAGCAGACTGCTCTGCACCCGACAGCGCTTTCAGATAATTCGCTGTAATGTCCACCACCTCCGGATATTCGGCAGCAACCAGGCAAACAGGCCAGTCAGAACCAAACATCAATCTGCCGGCGCCAAAACTTTCCAGCGCCACATCCAGAAACGGTGTGAAATCTTTCTGCTTCCAGTTTTTCCAGTCCGCCTCTGTCACCATGCCGGAGATCTTACACATCAGGTTGGGAAACTTTGATATTATCTCCATATCCTTTTTCCAACCTTGGATGTCTCCCGATTTTATATAAGGCTTCGCAAGGTGATCAATCACAAAAGGCTGATCAGGAAACATAGACACAAACTCATCCACATATTTCAAATGCCTGGGGAACACCAGGATATCATAAGTCAGGTTGTAACCGGCCAGTATCGAAATCCCTCTTTTAAACGCAGGCTTAAGCATCAACGCATCATCCGGTTCAGATTGCAGAATATGCCGGACCCCTTTTAATAAATCGTATTCCTGGAGAATATCCAACTCGTCTTCCAGATTTGGCCTCATCAGATCCACCCACCCTACCACGCCGCAAATAAATCGATGCTGTCTCGCCAGGTCGATCAAAAACATGGTCTCTTCCATTGTCTGATCTGCCTGAACCGCCACACAGCCGGTGAAACCATTCGCCTTCAACAACGGCTCAATATCCGCAGGAAGAAAATGGCGACGGATTTCCTTCATCTCATCATCGATCCAGTCATGCCGCTCCGGGCTATAACGCCAGAAATGCTGGTGAGAATCAATTTTTTCCATAAGCTTTCACTGACTGCTTTGACGTTCCAAGTCCATCGATACCGAGTTCTACCACATCACCATCCTTGAGGTAAACCTGGGGATTCATTCCCAGTCCAACCCCTGCCGGTGTGCCCGTGGAGATGATATCACCAGGCAACAAGGTCATGAACTGACTTACATAAGATATTACAAAGGGAACATCGAAAATAAAATCAGAGGTATTGCCGTCCTGCATTTTTTTCCCGTTAACGGTCAGCCACAAACGAAGATTGCTGCTCGACTCAATTTCATCCGGTGTGGCTAAAAACGGGCCGACAGGTGCAAAAGTATCGCAGCCTTTACCCTTATCCCAGGTACCGCCACGCTCTAATTGAAAAGCACGCTCAGACACATCGTTGTGGAGACAATAGCCGGCAATGTATTCAGCAGCATCATCCTCATCCACATAACTCGCTTTCTTACCAATCACCACAGCAAGCTCCACTTCCCAATCTGTTTTTTCACTTCCCTTCGGAATAATGATATCGTCAAAAGGTCCGCAAAGCGCAGTGCTCGATTTTAAAAATATTACGGGCTCAGCCGGTGTTGCGGCCATGGTCTCTTTGGCATGACCCGCATAGTTGAGTCCGATACAAACTATTTTTGATGGCCTTGCCACAGGAGCACCGAGTCGCACACCTGCAGGAATTTCCTTTAGACTGGCTGAACCGCTTTTCAGAGCAGCTTCCAGTTTCTTCAATCCGCCTTCAGCAAAAAAATGCTCATCGAAATCAGTCGCCATGCCGGAGACATCAAAATTTTTCCCGTCAATAATAACACCTGGCTTTTCTGCACCCGGCGCACCAAACCGAATAAGTTTCATGATCAGTTATTTAAGTTTAGAAATCCTCCGTCGACCGGATAATCACAGCCTGTGATAAATGCGGCTTCGGAAGAAGAAAGAAACAATATCAGCGCAGCAACCTCATCCACCGTTCCCATCCGGCCGATCGGCTGCGACTTCGACAATTTTTCAAATATTTCCTGTTCGCGGCCCGGATAATTTTTGGCGATGAATCCATCTACAAAAGGAGTATGTACCCTGGCCGGTGAAACCGTATTACACCGTATACCCGAACTCAGATAATCCCGTGCAACGGAAAGTGACATCGCATGCACCGCGCCCTTGCTCATACTATAGGCAAAACGATCCGTGATACCCACCAGCGCCGCAATAGAAGAAAGATTCGTAATGACTCCGCCCCCATTTGATTTCAGCATTGGCACCGCCGCATTCATACAATTATAAACGCCCTTCACATTGATATTAAAAATCCGCTGAAAGTCTTCTTCACCCGTTGTTTCAACGTTGCCGATATGTGCAATGCCGGCATTGTTAACCAGTATATCCAGTTTACCGATAGATGCAAATACCTCCCGGATTGCTGACTGATCGCTGACATCCACTACATGTGCCTTCGCATTTCCATCCAGTTCAGCTATCAGTTCAATTGTCTGATTGGCGCTTTCTTCTGAAAGATCAAGCACATGGACCAGCGCACCCTGTTTTGCAAAGGCACACGCCACCGCTCTGCCAATCCCGCTGCCCGCACCAGTCACTACAGCAATTTTATCATCGAGTCTGAACATTATTCAACAAGTTTAAAAATTCTATTCATCAACACCCATTTCTCGCCCTCACCTGCGACAGGTATCGGTTGCTGATATTCCGACATCAGCTTCTCCCATTTTACCACTACCGGGTTCGCAACATCAGCAGCAGCTTTTTTCCCAAAATCAAAATCATCGCTGCATTCCATCACCATAAACAATCGATTGCCCGCACGATAAATCTCCATATCCAGAATACCTGCATCCAGAATAGAGATCTTCACCTCCGGCCAGATCGCCTTGTGGTATTCTTCATAGGCTTCAATACTTCGCTCTTCATCTTTCAGGTCAAGCGCAAGGCAATATCTTTTCATAGTTAATGACTTAACGATATTTTTTCTTTTGGATCCCCCTGTTTTCCCGAACGCCACGCAAATATCAGCACAGCCACGAAACAGATCATTGGAACAATATAAGATATCTGAATATTCCCTCCTGTTGCGTCCGATATTCTGCCCATGATATAAGGAAACAAAGCGCCACCCACAATCGCCATGACGAGAAAAGAAGAAGCCATTTTTGCTTCCTCACCAAGGCCGCGGATTCCCAGTGCAAATATAGTCGGGAACATGATAGACATAAAAAACGGCACGGCTACCAATGCATAAACTGCAGGAGCTCCGTGTACAAAACTTGCGAAACCCACCAATACAATGTTTGCGATCGAAAAAATCGCTAGCAATTTTTCCGGCCGTATATATTTCATCAAAAAAGTTCCGGCAAAACGACCCGCCATGAATCCAACCATTGCTATGGACCACCACACTGCCGCCTGCTTCTCAGGAAGATCCATCGCATACCTGGAAAAGCGGATAAAAAAGCTACCCACACCCACCTGCGCACCCACATAAAACAGCTGTGCCAGTACCGCTGCACTCACCTGCGGAATTTTGAGCACCTTCAAAGAAAAGCCAGTGCCTGTGCCACCCTGAGCCGGTGCCTCCGGAAGTTTGATCACAATAAACAAAGCGGCCAGTAATAAAACCAGCACACCTATGATCAGATAAGGCGTATTCACCGTGGCCGCTTCGGCATGCAGATAAGCATCAAGCTGACCCGCTGCTTCGATCCGCTGCATTTCTTCACTTGAATGTTCCACTCCTGAAAGGATAAACTGTCCACCGATGATCGGCGCCACAAATGCGCCAACCCCGTTAAAGGATTGAGCAAAGTTTAATCGCTGCGCGCTGCTCGCTTCATCGCCCAGCTTCGCTATATAGGGATTCGCAACAGTCTCCAGAAAAGTAGCTCCGCTCGCTGTAACAAACAACGCAAACAGAAACATGCCATAACTCAGCATAGACGCCGCGGGCAAAAACAACAGCGCGCCCACACCATATAAAAAAAGGCCGCAGATGATGCCCTTCTTATATCCATACTTATGCATGAACCACCCTGCCGGCATTGCCATCAGAAAGTACCCGAAGTAAACTGCCGAGTCAATCAGCGAAGACTGTGTATCCGTGAGCCTGCAGGCCTTCTTAAGATGCGGTATCAAAATCGGATTGATATTGTGCAGAAAGGCCCAAAGAAAGAACAACGAGGTGACCAGTATCACCGGCAATAAGTATTTCGAGTTTTGTTTCATACAGCAATTTTTCTCACCTGTTTACTCAAACGTTTCCGTAAATATCGTCTGGAGCATTCACTTTAAAGTATTAAAATAAGGTATATTAACCGATATGATTAAGACTATATCATTAACGATCTGCCTGCTAACATTTGTAAGTTTCTCTCAAAGTCAGCAACCGTCCGCGCTGTTGCTCAACGAAACATATCTGTCAGCACTAAAAGAAAAAGTAAAGAAAAAAGATCCAGCAGTGATTGCTCTCGTTGAGAACCTCGAACAACAGGCGCAAAAACTGGTCGACATGAAACCCGTATCCGTAATGGATAAAACCATTCTTCCACCCAGCGGAAACAAACACGATTATATGAGCCAGGCACCGTATTTCTGGTATGACAGCAGCAAGCCAAACGGACTTCCCTACCTCAGAAGAGACGGGCAAAGGAATCCAGAGATCAACAAAATAACGGACCGCAGCAACCTTGGCAAACTGGACGAGTCAACCCGCATACTCTCTCTCGCATATTTTCTAACCGGCAAAGAAGCATACGCCGCAAAAAGCGCCGGACTGCTCAAAGCCTGGTTTATAAACGAAGACACAAAGATGAATCCCCATCTCGAATACGGACAGGGAATACCAGGCATCAACACCGGCCGCGGAATCGGAATCATAGAAACAGTCGCACTCACTGGAATTGCCGACGCAGTATTGCTATTGAAAGGTTCTCCCTCCTGGAAATCAGCAGACGACAAAGCTGTGAAAAACTGGTATGCGAAATATCTCGACTGGCTGCTCACCAGCAAATACGGAATAGACGAACACAATACAAAAAACAACCATGCCACCTGGTACTATGCACAGACCATTGATTTTGCTCTTTTCACCGGTGACAAAGAAAAAGCCATCACACTTGTCAATGAAAGCAAAAAACGACTTGACAGCCAGATAAACAAAGAAGGAAAAATGCAGCTGGAACTTGACCGCACCAATGGCCTCGGTTACAGCAGCATGAATATTCAGGGTTGGTTTCGCGTAGCCACACTCGCAAATCTGGTAGGAATAGATTTATGGAATTACAAAACGCCCGAAGGTGTTGGCATAAAAACAGCGCTGGACTGGCTCTTGCCATATGCAACGGGAGAAAAGAAATGGGAGTATGAGCAAATTTCGCCGTACAATAAAACTGCTCTCTATTCGCTTCTGCTCCAGGCAAAAAACATCTGGAAGGACCCACAATACCCAACCCTCATCGCGCAACTGCGAAGAGAAACAGCAGACAAGATTGCAGAGCTTCAATACGGAAATTAAACAAGCGCATCATACAACACTTCGATGGTATGCTGGGCAATCCTGCCGGTGCCGTCTTTGATCTGATGCCGGCAACTCGTGCCGGGCGCAGCAATGATGATCTCCTCCCCAGCATTTCTCACAGCAGGAAACAGAACCAGTTCACCGATCTTCATTGACAATTCATAATGTTCCTTTTCATATCCAAAAGAACCTGCCATGCCGCAGCATCCTGAAGGAATGATCTCGACTTTGTAATTCGCAGGCAGGCTGAGCATTTTCACAGATGGGTGCACGGAAGACAGCGCCTTCTGCTGGCAATGTCCATGGAGTTTGATGGTGCGTGCTGTTGTAGAAAAAGACGCGGCTGTAATATGCCCTTTGTCAATTTCAGCAGCAATAAATTCATCAATTAAGAACACAGATTTTGCCAACCGCTTCGCGTCGGCCAGCTGATCATCATCAGCAAGATCGATGTATTCATCGCGAAAAGTAAGAATGGCTGACGGCTCGATACCGATGAGCGGTGTATTTGGATTAACCAGGTTGGCAAGCAGCGAAATATTTTTGTTGGCAATTTTTTTTGCGGCGCGGACAAGTCCTTTCGACAGCCATGCCCTTCCGCTTTCCTCATGCTCCGGGATGATGACATCATATCCCAGCCTGTCCAGCAGCTTGATCGCCTTGATGCCCGTTTCGGTATCGTTGTAATCGGTAAACTCATCACAAAACAAAAACACCTTTCTTGTTGCCGCGGAAGGATGGTCATTTCTGTATTTCTGATACCAACGCCTGAGGGTTGTCCTGTGCAGCGTTGGCATTGATCTTTTTACCGCAAAACCCGAAAGGCGTTTTATAAAACCACCGGTCGCCGAATTTGTGACCATGAAATTATACAGTGAAGGAAAAAGTGCTCCAAAAGAAGCGGATCGTTTGAAATTGGCTATCAGCCTGGATCGGAAAGGCACTCCGTTTGCATCATAGTAATGCTGGAGAAATTCTGCTTTCAGCTTTGCCACATCCACGTTTGACGGACATTCAGATTTACATGCCTTACAACTCAGGCAAAGGTCCATCACTTCCTTGATCTCTTCGTGATCGAATCGATTCGATTTATCCGAATTCGTAAGAAACTCCCGCAGGATGTTTGCACGGGCGCGGGTCGTGTCTTTTTCATTTCGCGTCGCCATAAAAGAAGGACACATGGTGCCTCCGGACAAATGTGTTTTTCTGCAGTCGCCGGAACCGTTGCACTGTTCAGCATGTTGCAGCACATCCTGATCATGAAATCTGAAAACCGTCTTAAAAGCCGGTGTCTGTTGTCCGGGCACATACCTCAGCATGGTATCCATGGGAGGCGTGTCAACAATCTTATTCGGATTAAAAATATTCTGAGGATCCCAGGTGCGCTTCAATTGCCTAAGCAATTCATAGTTTTTATCGCCCACCATCTGCCTGATGAATTCCCCACGCAATCGGCCATCGCCATGTTCGCCGCTCAGCGAACCATTGTATTTTTTTACCAGCGTCGCGATTTCTTCCGCGATCACCCTGAAAAGATGATTGCCTTCTTTTGTTTTGAGATTAATAATAGGACGCAGATGTATCTCTCCCGAACCAGCATGTGCATAATGCACCGAATACAGATTGTGTTTTTGCAGTATCTGATTAAAGTCGCGAATATAGGCCGGCAAATCCTGCACATCCACCGCTGTGTCTTCGATCACCGGCACTGCCTTGCTGTCTCCCGGCAGGTTGCTGAGCAGTCCCAGTCCTGCTTTGCGCAGCGTCCATATTTTTTTACTGTCGTCTCCATACAAAACCGGGAAATGATAGCCCAGACCTCCTACGCGCATTTTTTCTTCCACTGCGTTTGTCATCAGCACAATTTCTTCCCGCGTTTTTCGGGCAAATTCGATAACAAGTATAGCACCAGGTTCACCTTTTACAAAAAAACGATTCTTGCTTTGTTCTATATTGTCTTTGGTACACTCCAGGATAAAATGATCTATCAGCTCACTGGCACTTGGACTGAATTCCATCGCTATCAGATTTGCCATCAATGCTTCGTCTACACTGGTAAAATGCACGCAGAGCAATCCAACCTCCCGCGGAGGAAGTGGCACAACGTTTAATTTTATTTCTGTAATAAATGCAAGCGTGCCTTCCGAACCCGCGATCAGCTGACAGAAATTAAAATCAGGACCGCCGGCCGTGAATGGCGCAGCATCCAGCAGCATATCCACTGCATAACCAGTGTTTCTTCTTTCTACCGATTTCTTTGGAAACTCTTTTCTGATCTCTTCCTGATTTTCATAGTTACCTAATACGTTGCGTACTGATTTATAAATATGTCCCTCGAGGTCATTTTGCTCGCATTTCTGGTGAAAAGCATCGAGGTCGAGCGACTTAAACTCTACCTCTGAACCATCACTCAGCAATGCTTTGACTTCAAGCAAATGCTCCCTGGTACTGCGGTATACTACGGAATTAGATCCACACGAATTGTTTCCCACCATTCCTCCGATCATCGCACGGTTGGCGGTGGATGTTTCCGGTCCGAAAAAAAGTCCATGCGGTTTCAGAAACATATTCAGCTCATCGCGTATCACTCCGGGCTGAACAATCACCCAGTTTTCTGAAACATTGAGTTGAATGATTTTATTGAAATGAAATGAGACATCTACAATAATGCCATTGCCCACCACCTGACCGGCAAGTGATGTACCTGCCGTGCGTGGTATGAGCGAAGTCTTTTCGCGCGCCGCGAAAGCAATGAGTTTTTTTAGATCTCCGATACTCTGCGGAATGGCGACCGCCAGCGGAAATTCGCGGTAGGCAGAAGCATCGGTCGCATACAAAATGCGCATGGTATCATCGAGATGCAGTTCTCCTTCAAGATTTTTCTTTAGATCTTCCAGAGCTGACTTAACGTGTGCCGGATATTTTTTCATAGAAAAACTACTTGCCCGATTTGGTTGAATCCCTTACAACCAGCAGCGAGTTCATCACAATGACTTCCCTGTTGTTGAAATTATTTTTCTCCAGTCTTTTAAAAAGTACCGATGCAGCCTTCATGCCCATATTGTATGCAGGTTGCATGATGGTCGTCATCGAGGGATTGAGCAGTGATGCTGTTTCGAGATTGGAAAAACTGATTATTTTGACCTTTTCAGGAATGTTTATTTTCAATTCGGCGCATACATGATAGGTTGCGATGGCTAGTCTTTCCACCGAAGCAAAAATGCCGTCGGGTGGATTTTTTCCGCTGAGGAGTGCGGTAATCAGTTCCTGATTGTGTTCGGTGTCATTGCTGCACTGGATGATCATGGCGGGATCCGCCTCTATTTTATGCTTTGCAAGCGCATCCTGGTATCCCTGCATTCTTTTGTTGGTAATGGACAGCGTTTCGGAAATCGACAGGTAAGCTATTTTCTTACTACCACTTTCGATCAGATGCTCAGTGGCCTTGAAACCGCTTTCATAGTCGTCGGTCGTGATGCGTGATGCGTCGATGGTCTCGCAGACGCGATCAAAGAATACCATCGGTATTCCCTTGTTGCTGAGTTCTTCAATATGACT
>JACMLD010000222.1 GCA_014379785.1 Chitinophagaceae bacterium | reverse complement strand
GAAGAAGTCATCGTTGACCTCGCCCGCCGTTTCATCATGGAAAAAGGCGTGGAAGTCTTCAATTTCGGAAAATACAAAGGCAAACCCGTTGCAGATATCCTCAAGGCTGAACCCCAGTACTACGACTGGATGATGAGGGGCGACTTTCCCCTGCACACAAAGCAGAAACTGACCGAAATATTCAACCGCACTCTGTTAAAGAAGGGCTAATTATGACCTGTGGGAAAATTGTGTAAAGTGTACACTTATAAAAAATGTATTTTCGTCAGGAACCTTTGAAGCCATTGGAAAAAATTGTAATAATACCAACTTACAACGAGAAGGAAAACATCTCCAGTATACTTGCCGCAGTGTTCGGATTGCAGCAAAATTTTCACGTGCTCGTCATTGATGACGGCTCACCCGATGGCACTGCAGACCTTGTAAAATCCATTCAGCAAAATCATCCCGGTCAGTTATTCATAGAAGAAAGAAAAGGCAAACTCGGACTGGGCACCGCATATATTCATGGCTTCAAATGGGCCGTTTCAAAAGGGTATGAATTCATCTTCGAAATGGATGCGGATTTTTCTCACAATCCCAAAGATCTTGAACGCCTTTACGATGCCTGCAAAACAGGTGGAGCGGATGTTGCCATCGGATCGAGATATGTGAAGGGCGGTGGGAATGTCAACTGGCCACGTGACAGAGTAATGCTTTCAAAAGGCGCCTCGTTTTACACCCGCATGATCACCTGGATGCCCGTCAAAGATCCTACTGCCGGCTTTGTATGCTATAGAAGAATTGTTCTCGAATCAATCAATCTCGACGAGATAAAATTTGTAGGATATGCCTTCCAGATCGAAATGAAATTTGCCTCCTGGAAACTTGGGTTCAAACTAAAAGAAGTGCCCATTATTTTTCAGGACAGAAAATTCGGCAGTTCAAAAATGAACAAAGGCATCGTAAAGGAAGGCATTCTCGGTGTACTCAATCTCCGCTGGCAGAGCTGGTTTAAAGACTATCACAGCCGTGTGAAAAACATGGAATCCGACACTTTCCCATCTATCAACAAGGACGTTTTTGCTAAAACAAAGCAATAGACCTTGAAAAAATCTTTCCTCCGGCTTCATGCTGCAATCTTTCTGGCCGGCTTCACTGGTATCTTAGGCAGACTCATCACGCTCAACGAAGGACTCCTCGTCTGGTATCGGATGCTTTTCAGTGCTGTGGCGTTATGGCTGATCGCTCTTTTTTATAAAAAACTCCAAACCATCAGCCATGCCGACAAACTTCGCATAGCAGGCATCGGCTTTATTGCAGCGCTCCACTGGCTGACCTTTTACGCTTCCATCAAATATTCAAATGTATCGGTGGCGCTGGTCTGCTTTTCAGCAGTGGGTTTTTTCACAGCGGTGATCGAGCCATTGATATTCAGAAAAAAGTTTGTGATCGCCGAGCTGGGTCTTGGCCTGCTCGTAATCGCAGGGATATTCATCATTTTTCAATTTGACACAAGATATAAAACGGGCATTGTCATCGGCGTTGTGTCCGCAATGCTCGCAGCTCTTTTTCCGATTTTAAACCGGCCGATATTACAAAGGGTCACAGCAGAAACGCTGACGACCTGGGAAATAACTGGTGGGTTTCTTTGCCTTACCCTCATCATGCCTTTTTACCTCTACCTTTTTCCGGTGGCTACCATCCTGCCAACACAGAGCGACTTTTTCTGGCTCCTGTTTCTCGCACTTTTCTGCACGGTCCTGGCATTCCAGCTTTCCGCGCTCGCGCTGCAGAAATTATCGGCATTTACCGTAAACCTGTCCTATAATCTGGAGCCAGTTTACGGGATACTGCTGGCTTTTGTCATTTATGCCGAAAACCGGGAATTGGGAATTTCCTTTTATGCGGGTATCACTCTGATTGTTTTGGCAGTCGTTTTACAAACGCTTCGTTTCGCTCATCAGCGAAAAACAGGGGTTGGTAAAATTTAATCGGCTCCAAAGGGTTGACTGCCCATCAAGCCTTAATTTTAAAGCTAAACTACACTGTGATATGAGAAGACTTCTGTTTTTCGGTCTGCTACTCTGTGCCTGTATGGACTCATGGGCACAAAAGAAACCCCTTGATCATTCTGTTTACGATGGCTGGCAATCGCTGGGAGAACGCGCCATCAGCAACGACGGCAAATTTGTTGTGTATTCCGTCACTCCCCAGGAAGGTGACGCAACGCTCGTCATACAGGCACTCGACAACAGTTTCAAAAAAGAAATTCCCCGTGGATATAGCGCCACTGTTTCCGAAGACAGCCGGTTTGTGATTTTCCGCATCAGACCTTTTTTTAAAGACACGAGAGACGCGAGGATAAAAAAGCGTACTCCTGATCAGATGCCAAAAGATACACTGGCGATTTTTACCTGGGGAAAGGACAGCCTGGTAAAAATTCCACGTGTAAAATCTTTTAAGACGCCGGAAAAAGCTGCAGGTTGGGTTGTGTATAGCCTCGATAAACCATTGCCGGAAACGGCCAGACCGGCACAGGCAGATTCACTCACAAGACTCAATAACCTGTTGCGTGTTGCCGATAGCCTTACACGCGTGGCCGATAGCCTCCGCAACAAGGCAACAGAAGCAAAAACAAAAGGAATGTCGGTGCTGCAGGGTGCCAGGACTGGCCTGCGATCCGCCGCAAGACCAGATGATACCTTCGAAGAAGGTACGGAGCTCGTAGCAAGAAATCTTGCCACCGGAGAAGAAAAAAGATTCAAATATGTAAGTGACTATGCATTCAGCAAAAAAGGTAATGTGCTGCTGCTGGAAACCAGCCGTCGAAAAGACGATACACTTTCAAAGGCGGCCATTGTCTGGATAAATACTTCCAGCTGGAAGGGGGATACCATTTTTAAAAAGTTCAACGATGCAAAGAATTTTGCAATGGATGATGAAGGTACTCAGCTTGCATTTGTAGCAGAGCGCGACAGTGTAGCAAAAGCATTACAGAAATTTTACAGACTTTATTATTTCAAGCCGGGAATGGACAGTGCAAAGGTGCGCACCGAGAGATCGTCACTCACAAGCGGACTCGCAGTGAGTGAAAACTCTATGCTCACTTTCAGCAAAGACGGAAAGAAAATATTCTTCGGCCTGTCACAGATCCGCCGTCCGAAAGACACAACGCTGGTTGATTTTGAAACCGCGCGTCTCGACGTCTGGCATTACAATGACGATTACCTGCAGCCGCAGCAGTTGGTGCAACTCAATTTTGACGCGCGCCGCAGCATGATGGCAGTACTCAATACAGACAATGATAAAGTGATACCGCTGGCAACTGAGGAAGGTGAAAATGTACAGTTGCTGGATGAGGGAAATGCTCCTTATGTGCTGGTTTCATCTACAAAAGGAAATCGTGTGGAAGCACAGTGGCAGGGTTTTGCAAGACAAGGTGCCTGGCTGGTGTCTACGGCAGACGGAAGCAAAAAGCCGGTGAAGGATAAGCTGCGCAACTTTTTTACTCCTTCGCCAAAAGGAAGATTTATTGCATGGTATGATGCCGCAACCAAACACTATTTTTCTTACAATATTGAGAATGGTGCCGTTAAAAATATCACATCAGGCATCAAAGAACATCTGTATGATGATGAAGATGATCATCCCGATGATCCCGGTCCATTTGGAACAGGCGGCTGGATCGAAAACGACGAAGCGGTTCTGATCTACGACCGATACGATATCTGGCAGGTTGATCCTGCAGGAGTAAAAGCGCCCGTCAATATCACCAATGGTTTTGGCAAACAACACAGAACTGAATTGAGAAATGTTCGTTTCGATCGTGAAGAACGTTTTATTAAACCCGGACAAAAACTTGTATTGGAAGGATTCAATCGTAACAACAAATACGCCGGATACTATACAAAAACCTTGGGAGAAGCGGGCAACCCGGTTGAGCAGGTGCTCACCCCAAATGCTTACCAGTTTCCTATCAAGGCCAAACAGGCGGAAGCCTATTTTGTAGCACGCTCAGACATTCGCGAATCAAATGCCTTTGCAAGTACAAATCTGAAAGAATTTACAAAGCTCAGCAATCTTAACCCACAGCAGACAAATTATAACTGGATGACTGCTGATCTCATGAAATGGAAAATGTTTGATGGCAAGGAAGCCGAGGGTTTGATCTTCAAGCCAGAAAACTTTGACCCGAAGAAAAAGTATCCAGTGATTTTTTATTTCTATGAAAAAAATGCGGACCTGCTTTACAATTATCGTGCGCCCGCACCAAGTGCATCAACAGTCAATATTGCCTATTTCACCAGTAACGGGTACATAGTGGTCGATCCGAACATTTATTACAAAACTGGTCAGCCTGGTGAGGATGCTTATAATTCTGTGGTGTCTGCTGCTAAACATCTTGCTAAGATGCCATGGGTTGATTCTACCAAGATGGCAATCCAGGGACAAAGCTGGGGCGGTTACCAGGTGGCTTATCTCGTAACGCGCACAAATATGTTTGCTGCTGCGGGTGCGGGTGCGCCGGTTGCTAATATGACGAGTGCTTATGGTGGTATCAGATGGGGAACAGGTCTAAACCGTCAGTTCCAGTACGAGCGTACGCAAAGCCGTATCGGTGCTACGCTCTGGCAAAAACCGGATTTGTATATCAAAAACTCGCCTTTGTTTAAGGCGGATAAAATAAAGACTCCGTTGCTGATCATGCACAATGATGCCGATGGTTCAGTGCCATGGTATCAGGGCATCGAAATGTTTACAGCAATGAGAAGGCTCAACAAGAAAGTCTGGATGCTGCAATACAACGGCGAAGATCATAACCTGGTTGAAAGAAGAAATCGCAAAGATCTTTCGATCCGTCTTGCTCAGTATTTTGATCATTTTCTGAAAGGGGCGCCTGCGGCGAAATGGATCAGTGCAGGTGTGCCTGCTACTGCCAAAGGCATCGACTGGGGTACGAGCATAGAAGGAGAGGAGAAGAAAGGGTTTTAGATGCGTCATTTCGACTCCGGCCCGAAGGGCCAGGGTGGAGAAATCCCCAGCCGATAGTTGGCTTGATTATCGGCAGGGGATGCCTCGACTGCGCTCGCATGACCGTCACGAAATATATCTCACCAGACTTCTTTTTGCAATAGGCAGGAGCGTTTCCTCTACCGGGTAAGTGAGATCCACTTCAATAGAATATACCGCAGGGTTCGGCAGATCACTTCTATTCCGTATCAGTTCCGATTTGATATTCTCATAAGTATTCACCAGGTTCTTTTGCCAGTCGGCAATAAATTCTGTCCGGATGCTCCGATATTTCTCATCGTGCTTTTCAAAGATGCTCAGCCTGTACTGATACACCCTCGTATTGCGATACGATCCTTCGCTGAGAAAAAAGTATCCCTCGTTAATTTCCAACGGTAGAAGTCCGACAGGAAATATGGTCAGCTTATCCTCTATGAATTCATATATCTCGGTGCCGCTGCTGATAGTAGACTTCATCTTTCCCGCAGCGAAATTGATAATGCCTTCCAGCTCCTGCATCAGTTCATCGTCTTCTACAATCTGCTCGTAGAGCAACTGCAGTTTTTCGAGTTGAACCCCGGAGAGTTTTTTTGGAAAGTGCTCCTGTAAAAACTTTTTATTTTCGCGGAAAGCCACCAGGTTGTTATAGTGAAAAATGATATCCGCCAGTTGAGGGTAGAGTTTGTTTTCGTTAAAGTAGCAATTGACTTCCTGCAGATACGCGAGCAGCGTGTATTTTTTCAATTCAAAATCAATGAATCCATCAGCAAACCAGGTTTCAGATAATGCCTTCATAGTTTTCATTTTTTTGTTCCTTGAATGAATTTACAAAATGAGACCCAGACCAGGAGTTTAATATAAATCTCTTAAATTTCCAGTATATGAAAAAAGCAATATTCGTCTTGCCGCTCTTTATTTTAACGGCCTGCAGCCACAGTTATTATGTTGTACGACATGCTGAAAAAGCATCCGCATCGGGATCAATGGCCGCCAACGATCCGCCATTGACCGAAAAAGGAACGAGAAGAGCAATTGCATTAAAAGACTCGTTGATTGGAAAAGGCATTCATTATATTTTTTCGACAAATACAATCAGGACAAAAACCACAGCAGGTCCGCTTGCAGAAAGCATAGCGAAACCGATCGCTACATACAAACCAATTCCTGACAGCAGTTTTTTAGCGCAACTGAAAGCACTGAAGAAAAATACGCTGATCGTCGGCCATAGCAACACGATTGACGATGTGATCAATGGACTTTGTGGCACAAAAAAACTGCCGGCTGATTTGGCCGACAGTGAATATGATAATCTCTACATTATAAAATACAGCGGAAAAAAATTCAAGAGCTTCGTACAAAAAAAATACGGTGAGCCCGGACATTGATCAGAAATCCCGATCCTGTTTGAAGTTCTCAAGCTCTCTTGCAACCGCGGTCAGGAAGGTTGCTCCCAGCGCGCCGTCTACAATTCTGTGATCATAACTCATCGATAGGTACATCATATGCCTGATGGCAATGCTGTCTCCATGCGGCGTTTCTACAACCACCGGACGCTTCTTGATGGCGCCCACGGCCAGAATAGCTACTTGCGGCTGGTTGATAATGGGCGTACCCATCAAACTACCAAAGGTGCCTACATTGGTCAGCGTGAAAGTGCCACCTTGGGTATCATCGGGTTTGAGCTTACCCGTGCGGGCATTCTCTGCAAGCGTATTCACCTGTTTTGCAAGTCCAACCAGGTTTAGCTGGTCGGCATTTCTTATCACAGGCACTATCAGATTTCCGCTCGGAAGGGCAGTAGCCATTCCTATATTAATGTCTTTCTTGATAATGATATTCGAACCATCGATCGAGCTGTTGATCAATGGATATTTTTTGATGCAGCGCACAATCGCTTCCACAAAAAGCGGAGTGAAAGTAATTTTTGTTCCCTCTCTTTTTTCAAAGTCCTTCTTCACCTTTTCTCTCCACATCACGAGATTTGTAACATCCGATTCAGTGAAACTGGTTACGTGCGGACTGGTGTGTTTACTGCGAACCATATGGTCTGCAATCAGTTTGCGCATTCTGTCCATCTCCATGATCTCAACGTTGCCACTGTACTGCTGGGCTGGTGGCTCATGGATAACCTTCGCAAGTTGATTCGTTGATTGGTTGACCGGTTGATTGGGTGGGGTCCGTGAATCCGGCGATGCCGAACGTCCTTTATCCGAAACAAATTTCAGAATATCAGATTTGGTGACCCTTCCTTCGTTGCCTGAACCAGGAATCTGCTCGAGCTCGCTCATACTGATTCCTTCACTCTGAGCGATATTGAGCACGAGGGGGGAATAAAATCTGTTTACGGCGCCTGAATTTTTCTGTCCGTTGCTGGAAGGCGAAACGGCCTTTGGCGGAGTTGGGGCCGTTGTTTCGGTCTTTGTCGCAGCGGGCTGGCGGGGCTCTGCTGCTGCTCCCTCGGTACGGATTTTTGCAATCGCAGTGCCAATGGGAACTACATCGTTTACATTAAAAAGGACCTCTTCGAGAATGCCCTCAGCAGTCGAAGGCACTTCGCTGTCCACCTTGTCTGTGGCGATTTCCAGCACAGTTTCATCCTGTTTTACATGGTCACCGGCCTTCTTGTGCCACTTCAGAATCGTGGCTTCCATAATACTTTCCCCGAGTTTTGGCATGACAAGCTCTACAAGTGCCATAAAAAATGTTCTTTTAAGATAAAATACTTTTAATAATCCGCGCCAAAGGTAATGATTTGCCAACAATCGTTAGCCTAGCCATGATCCAGCACAAACCTTCGCAGCAGGTTGATGGCATTGTATGAACTGATGTCAATGTTTCGCTTTCTTTCAAACCGGAAATTGAACTTTTGGGCAATGATTTTATCCCTGTTGCCGACGGCTATCCAGATGGTGCCAACAGGCTTGG
>JACMLD010000221.1 GCA_014379785.1 Chitinophagaceae bacterium | reverse complement strand
TGTGTCATCCAGCTTATCCATCTGTACTACATTAACTACTGGCAAGGTTACAAAATCAACACCCGCAGTGGAGTAGCTTTCCTTGATGGGTTCTGTCACTGAGCCTGCAAAGTCTTCGATGGACTTGTATTTTACACGCATCACGGGGCGGTTGGTATTTGCCATCACCAGATAATTGTTGCCTCCTTTTGAAATGGTGATCATATCGATGGGTGAATTTCCTGCACCAAATTCTCCTACCGTGCGGCCTTTTACGTGTTTGCCGGGCTGAAGTTCATCCATCGGAAAAATCACTAATGGTGTGCAGGTATAGCTTGCCACCAGGTATTCTTTGCCGTTGAGAGTGGCTGTGGTGAATGTTCTGATTGGTGAACTTGTTTCATATTTGCCATGAGCGGCATGATAGATTTCAAGAGAGGCGTGATCCTGTTTTCCGGTAAAAGGAAAAGCCATTTTTCTGAATGTGGATCCAAATTCCTGGTTAGAAATTCCGCTGACAAGCACTGATCCATTTGAATACTGAAGGTCTGAGATCACACCATCGCGCAAAGAACGTCCCTGCCGGTCTTTCTGATCTTCGGCGGGTGCATTGCTGATATCTGCCTTGCTAAATTCTACATCCGAAAGATTGACTGCAGAAAATTTGCCGTCCTGGTAACTGAGCAACACGGAGCTGCCGTCGATGTTCTGCACCGAACAGTACAGTTTTTTAGAAATCGGGTTGATGGCGATGTCCTGAATCTTTATGTTTTTTATTTCGGTGCCGAGTGCTGCTGCAATTTTTTCGTCTATCCGCTGTATTTCTACAGGCGCTGCTTTTTCAGGAGCCGTGCGGTCTTTTGTATCTACGGCAAAAAGTGCTGCAGATTTTGAATCGCCGATGATCAGCACACCATCAGGGCCGAATGAGAGTGAACCGATTGATTTGATGGCGGGATTTCCTTTTTGTAATCCGTATGGGTTACTGTTGGTTTTTTTTGCTGCATAAAGAAAAACGAGCAGGGCAGCAGCTGCCAGAAGCGTAATGTATTTTTTCATAAACAGCCGTATTAATGGTGAACGAGACATCTAATTTAAAAAGAATTAAGCGATTTACCTCCGTTTGATGCACCATCCCTGCCATTTGCAAAGCAAAAACCTTCGGCAGCCTTAAACAGGGTCAACTTGCGGCATGCGAATCATACAAGTCATCATTTTTATTTTCTTGTCAGGTTGTCTTTGTGCACAACCTAACCTGCCACTTGGTGCAGGTGTCATAAAAATTGATATTGGCAAAAAACCAGTCCTGAATTTTTACAGTGATTCCAGTCAAACCTTACCCGTAAAAACGATTGAGATTGTCAGCAACTCCAATGGCGATTTTGTAGTGAAAGATGAAGCCGCCAATGCCTGGTTTAAGCCAGAGCAGCTATTCCTCAATTACGACCTTTTGGTGATCCGTGTAGAGTCAGCTTCGGGCAACTGGTTAAAAGTATTTGTGGACAACTACTCGGGTAAAATGCTCTGGATGAGGTCCTCGCCTGATTTCAGGCTTTCGGTCTGGAAAAAATTCCTAAAGGAACAGGTTTTCTCCATTCAGAAAAGGGATGGGTATGATTTGGATATCCGTCTTAAGCCCTCGGCCTCCGCAACAAGGTTTAAAAAGATAGAGGACGAAGATTGTCTGCAGGTCATGTCATTCAAAGACGGGTGGATGCAGGTAAAAACGAATACTGAACTCGAATGCAGTGAGAGCAGAAAACCCGTGAAGTCGGGCTGGATTCAGTGGTCCGTCAACAACCGGCTGACCATTGATTACAGCATGATTTATTAATCTGTCAGGTTTCTGTTCGCCGTTTGTCATACCGTGTCTGCCGTTCCCTAAGTCTGTTGTGATTGCCTTTTCAGAACTCAGTTTATTTGCACTTCAAAACTAAATCCTTTCGAAATGAATTTCATGCAGTTGAACCCTAAACCCTGGCTTATTCTTGCCATTGTCCTTATTTTCTGTTTTGTGGCCATTGGCCTTTGGAGAAATTATCTCTACCCCCGCGGTGTCCACGCATGGGACCAGCGTTTTGGCGGATTTGTAAAACCGGTGGTTTTTGGTCTCTTCTTTCTTTTTGGAATAAGCGTTATACCGTTGATGGTAAACGGTTTTATCTACCTGCAGCAAAATACAAATGGCTCAAGGGTTGAGTGGTTGCAACAGCAGGGGATGAGTATTGTTATCGTAATGTGGGTTGTTTTTGCCGTGGGTCTCGGTCTTCCACTGATACTCATGATTCGTCAGGGTTTTTTCAACCGGATAGCCCATCATTAATTTCAGTTATGAAGACGAGCATTTTTGTTTCTGCAATTTTAGTGGCGCTGGCTGTCATTTTACTTGCCTGGAAGAATTTTTCTTCAGCAAAAGTGACCGACGCATTTCCTCCGGGGCTTTATCCAGTGCCGGTAAAAGGCAAGTGGGGTTTTATGGATGGCCGGGGGAAGATGGTCATTCATCCGCAGTTTGATCATGCAGATGATTTTCACATGGGCATAGCGGCGGTTTCTAAAAAAACGGAAGATGGCGGGTTGGAGAAATATGGTTTTATTGATACCACTGGCAAGCAGGTTGTTGATTTTAAATTTGAAAATGTCTCTTCCTTCCAGAACCAGCTTTGCCGGGTGATGATCGGAAACAAATATGGCTTTACAGACATGGCTGGTAAACTGGTGGTACCCTGTATTTATGACGATGCATCATCATTTTCTGAAGGACTGGCCTGTGTCAGAATAAATGGCAAGAATGGTTTTGTGGATACAAAGGGTAATATGGTGATTGAACCAGCTTTTGACCGTGCCTGCTGGGTTTCTGATTTTTCAGAAGGGTTGGCAGCGGTATACAATGCAGATGGAACGGCAGGCTATATAGACCGTACTGGCAATTACAAGATAGGGCCTGCATTCAGCTATGTAAGTGCATTTTCTGAGGGTCTTGCACTGGTCAAAAAAACGGGTGATGACAAATACGGATACATTGATGCAAAAGGGAATATGGTGATCGCGCCTCAATATGATTTGAGCCTTCCTTTTCGTGAAGGGGTCGCCACTGTGAAAATCGTAAAGCCGGATGGTCGGATTGTATACCGGATTATTGATAAGCAGGGCAATGCAAAATCTGCCGACCTCCATTATCTGTTTACAGGCATCTTCAGCGAAGGTCTGGCGGGGGTAGAAAATGAATCGCATCAGTGGGGATTCATTGATCAGCAGGGTAGGCTGGTGATAGAAGCAAAGTATGCCGGTGTAAGTCTTTTCAAAAATGGACTCAGCAGAATGCAGACGGGCAGCCTGTTTGGCGGACTGAAAACTGTTTATATCAATCAGCAGGGAACCGTCATCTGGAAGCAGTCCAACTGATTATTGCGTTAGCAATTCATAAGATCGTACCCTTGCTTTGTGATCAAAAATATGCGACACTACCATCAGTTCATCGATGCTGTGTTCGTCGACGAAAGCATTGAGTTCTTTCTTGACACGTGTGTGTTCACCGACGAATGTATAGGCCATCATATTTTTCACGGCCATCTCTTCAAAATCGTTCCAAATATCATTCATGGATTCCACCGGGGCAGGCAGTGGCTTTGTTTTTCCTCTAACGATGCCGGTGGCGAGTTGCAAAAACGATGTGGAGATTTTCTGCGCCTCCTGCTCAGTTTCTGATGCCACCACATTTACGCAGGCCATAACGTATGGCTGCTGCAGTCTTTCCGAAGGTTTAAAATTCTGTCTGTATAGTCTGATCGCATTTGTAAAATGCGTGGGTGCGAAATGCGAAGCGAAGGCATAAGGCAATCCGAGAAATGCGGCCAGTCTTGCGCTGTCGGTGCTGGAGCCGAGAATCCATATGGGCACATCGCTTCCTTCTCCGGGTATGGCTCTCACTTTGCTTAGTTTGTTTTCTACAGAAAAAAATGTCTGCAGCTGTCTGATGTCTTCCGGGAAGTCGGCTACCGTTTCCATTCTGTTCCGGCGGAGTGCCATGGCAGTGAGCTGGTCCGTACCGGGTGCCCGTCCAAGTCCGAGGTCTATTCTTCCGGGATATAAGGAGGCAAGCGTGCCGAATTGCTCTGCTACAATCAGCGGAGCATGGTTCGGAAGCATGATGCCGCCTGAGCCTACCCGGATAGTGCTGGTCCCCCCAGCGATATAACCTATCAGTACTGCCGTTGCCGAGCTGGCAATGCTTTCCATATTGTGGTGTTCTGCCAGCCAGTAGCGGTTGTAGCCTAATTTTTCGATTTTTCTGGCCAGATCGAGGCTGCCTGCAAAGGAGTTGGCAGCGGTTTTTCCTTCTAATATTACTGCGAGATCGAGGACGGATAAGGGGATTTTCATGTCTATAATGACAAAATCGGCTAAAAAAGGTTTGCAAGAACTGTATTATAGGATCAATTTTTACGTTATAGGAAGACTAAATCCAATCTCGTGAAAAACCTGACCTGTTTTTTCATCCTGTGCGCCTGTCTGAACCTGGCCTATGCCCAACCAAAAAATGACAGTATCCGGCTGGTAGCCCAGAAGGATAATATCATTACTGCGAGCACAATTCTCAAAATCGAAAACCTGGGCGAAAACATCAATTCAGATCTTCCTGAATTGAGACCCACGATTTCTGCGGACGGAAATATTTTGTTTTTTATATGTGAAAGTCATCCTGCGAATACAAAATACAATTCGGTGCCCAACAGCCAGGATATCTGGTATTCTGAGCGTGACACTGCGGGGGTATGGAGCGAGGCAAGGCATTTGTCTTATCCATTGAATACTTCACAATACAATGCTGTTTACTGGATATCTCCTGATAACAATCGCATTTTGATCCGCGGTGCTTTCAACGAGGGCGCGTATCTCGGCAAGGGTGTCAGTCTTTGTTCGCTTAAGAAAAATGGCAGGTGGAGCGAACCCGATATGCTGGTGATAAAGAATTACCACAAATATGACCGCGGTCGTCAATCAGGTGCCACGATGGCGCATGATGGAAAAACACTGTTGCTTTATATGACGCCCGAGGAAGGTGGATTTGACAATGATATTTATGTGTGTTTTCTTACACCCGAGGGGTATTGGACAGAGCCGAAAAGTCTCGGTAAGAAAATCAATGTACCGGGTTATGATGAGATGACTCCATATATCGCTTCTGATGGGGTGACCATGTATTTCAGCAGCAATCGTCCGGGTGGATTGGGGGACAATGATATTTACATGACCAAGCGACTTGATAAGACCTGGCAGAAATGGAGTGATCCAGTTAACCTGGGTAGTCCGATCAACACGCCTGACTGGGATGCATTTTTTACGCTGGATGCGGGTGGTGAGTATGCCTATCTCACAACGAGTCTGAATGGATATGGACAGAGTGATATTGTAAGAGTGAAGTTGCTGGAGCAGGAGAAACCGGATCCGGTGTTGATGGTGAGTGGCAACGTGTATAATTTAAAAACCAAAGAGCCTTTGAGTGCGAATCTCATTTATGAGACTTTGCCCGATGGAACAGAAGTGGGCAATGCGGTTTCGAGTGCGATGGACGGATCGTTTAAGATTGTGCTTCCTTATGATAAGAATTACAGCATCAGGGCTACTGCAGATAAGTTTTTCGCTATTTCGGAGAATCTAAATCTTGATTCACTGGTGAAGGTGGGCTATAAAGAAATTCACAAGGATTTGTACCTGGCACCGATTGAGATTGGGCAGGTGGTGCGGTTGAACAATGTCTTTTTTGATTTTGACAAATGGGATTTGAGGTCTGAGTCGTTTGTTGAACTTGACCGTGTGGTGGTGTTGCTGAAGGAAAATCCTGCGATTGAAATCGAGATGAGTGCGCATACTGATAACCGTGGTTCGGACGAGTATAATATCAAGCTGAGTGACAACAGGGCGAAGTCGGTCCGCGAGTATATTTTGTCGAAGGGCATTGCTGCTTCGCGGATAGTGTCGCAGGGATATGGTGAGACCAAGCCCGTGGCGCCGAATGATACTGATGAGAATCGTCAGTTGAACAGAAGGGTTGAGTTTACTATTTTGAAGAATTAGAAGAACAGGTTTACGAAGCCATCATCCGGCTATATTTATTTCTGTACTCGATAGGCGAAAGTCCGGTGATTTTTTTAAAGGTGGTGCGGAATGCCTTGGTATCGGTGTATCCTACATTGTACATGACTTCATTGACGTTTTCGCGCGAAAGTTCCAGGCTCATTTTGGCAGCCTCAATTTTCACACGCTGGATATATTCGATGACGGTATTGAAAGTGGCTTTTTTGAAACGTCTTTCCAGGTTGCGGCGACCGATGGTCAGCATGGATGCGAGCTGGTCCACCGTAATTTTTTCTGAAAAGTTTTTCTCGATAAAGTCCTGTGCTTTTTTGATGTGCTCGTCGCCATGTTCTTTTTGTCCCTGGAAAATAATAAACGGCGACTGACTTTCGCGGTCGAGTTCGATTGCAAAAACTTTTGCGCAGCGGATGGCCATGTCGCGCCCTACATATTTTTCAATGAGGTAAAGGACCAGGTTCAGGTAAGAATAGGCGCCGCCGCTGGTGTACAGCCCTTTTTCATCGGTGATCACTTTCTCGGCTATTAGTACAACTTCAGGAAACATTTCTCTGAAATGATTTGCCGCCATCCAGTGTGTTGCACATTTTTTTCCGTCCATCAGTCCGGTGGAGGCCAGAATGAATGCGCCCATGCAGAGGCTCGCGATTTCCGAACCCTCACTGTATTTCTGTTTTATCCACGGTATAAAATCTTTGTTTTTTTCCAGCGACTCGCGGAGGTCGCCGTCAACCGCAGGGACGATCACGAGATCTGTTTTTCTGACATCATTGAGCAATACATCGCTGTGAACGGTAAACAGACCTCCGCTGATGGGTGTTTCTTTTGTCAGTCCAACCAGTTGTATCTGAAAAATCGGTTCTTCGCCCTTCATTTTGAAAAATTCATTTACCTGTGTAAACAATTGCCTGGGGCCTTCGATGCTGCCGAGAATGCCACTCTTTGGTATCAAAATGGATATATGCTTCATCCGATAAAAGTATAGAAAATGTAGAAAGCAGGACAATGATTTGGGATGTTGCAACATTAATGTCGCATTTAACACCTCAAATTGCCGTGAAAACCCCCGGGTTTTTTTCCCCATTCCATTTAGCTTTGTCATACCATCATTCACCAAAACTTTTTTTATGAAAATGATTAAGAAAACAATTGATATTGCTGCCGGTGCAGACAAAATCTGGCCTGTTCTGACAGAGGACCAATTTAACCAGCAGTGGTTTGCCGAATTCAGTAACGGCACAAAAGCCGAGTCTGATTGGAAACAGGGAAGCAGGATTGAATTTAAGGATGAATCAGGATCGGGTATTGGTGGAAAGATTGAACAGCTTGTGCCGAATGAATATTTATCTATCGGGTATGATAGCATATTAAAGGATGGAAAACCAGACACTGACAGTCCATGGGCTGACGCTGTAGTAGGTATGCATGAGAATTACCGGCTGACTTCAAAGGGTGGTAATACTGAGTTGTACATAGAGTCTGATATGGACGAAGAGAATTTTGATAAGATGTCAGCGTCATGGGATCGGGCATTGGCGAAAATCAAAACACTGGCTGAGAATTAACGATCGTTCGCATTGGCGGGGTGGACTGGCATATGATTGGTATATGAATTATCTTTACACAGGAATTTTCCTGCTTATCATATGCAGCAATCTATGTTTCGATCAGTTATTACGGGTTCAGGTTCGTCAATTCCGACTCATTTACAATCAAACAAGGATTTTTTCGATCATAAATTCTATACGGAGAAGCAGGAGCTTTTGCTGAATCCTGCTGCGGATATCATCGAAAAATTCAAACAGATAACTGGCATCGCTGAAAGGCGTTATGCCACTGCTGACCAGACCAGTTCAGACTTAGGAGCTGAAGCGGCAAGGCTGGCAATCGCCGACAGTGGTGTGAATGCGGAGGAAATTGACCAGCTGATTGTAGCGCACAACTTCGGCAATGTGATCAAGAATACCATTCAGATGGATGCGGTGCCGTCGCTGGCGAGCCGGATCAAACATAGCCTCGGGATCAAAAACCCTTCATGTGTAGCCTACGATGTTTTGTTTGGCTGTCCGGGTTGGGTGCAGGGTGTTATACATGCCGATGCATTTTTTAAGGCCGGCATCGCCAAAAAGGCATTGGTGATCGGCACAGAAACGCTTTCGCGGGTGATAGACATGTATGACCGCGACAGTATGATATTCAGTGATGGAGCGGGTGCGGTCGTACTGGAATACAGGGAGGTTTCGGAAGATGGACCGGGAATTCTCGGCGCATCCGTACAAACACATGCAGTGGATGAAGTGAATTATATCCATATGGGCAAGTCGTACTCTCCGGACAGTGACGACCGTGTACGGTATATAAAAATGAAGGGAAGACGGGTGTATGAGTACGCAATGAAATTTGTGCCGGCAGCCATGAAAGACTGTTTGGATAAGAGCGGCATTGACATCCGGCAATTGAAAAAAGTCTTTCTTCATCAGGCAAATGAAAAGATGGACGAAGGCATTATAAAAAGACTTTTTGAGTTATATAGTATCGATACACCACAGGAAGGCATTATGCCCATGAGCATCCATTGGCTGGGTAACAGTTCAGTGGCTACTGTGCCCACACTTTATGACCTCGTAAAAAAACACCAGATGGCCGGTCATGAAATAAATCCGGGCGATCATATTCTTTTTGCATCCGTAGGTGCGGGTATGAATGTAAACGCCGTTTGCTACCGCTGCTGACCCTGAAAGCAAAGATGGACAACACAAAAAAAGAGCCGCTCGCGCGAACCCTTCTCTTTTCTTAGGTTTTCGATTAAAATCTGTACGCAAGACTCGCCACCACCTGGCGTGGCGGAATTGGGTTCACACTATAATTTTCGTGTACATAATAGTTATATGTATTTCCAATATTTGAAACTTTTGCAAGCAGTGAAATTCTTCCGTAGGTATATCCTGCACTGAAATCAATTGTAGAAAATCCATCCACAGGAATACGGCGATTAGGCGGAGTAGGCGGAGCCTGGTATCTGGTATTGTTCCACCCACCGTCACGTTTTCCAACATAATTGAAAGTAGCTCCAACTTTAAATCTTTTGATATTGTAAAAAGCGGTAGCGTTTGCAGTATGCGCTGGATTGTTTACCAGTCGCTCGCCTTCCTGGAAATTTCCTTTTGCATCCGGAGTCTTGGTATACCGCATATAGTTGTAACTGTATCCTGCGGTCAGGTCAAGACCCTTTGCCGGACGGCCTACGATATCAAGTTCAAAACCATCACTTGTAGTCTGACCCGTGAGCTCTTTCAGTGCGGTATTGGCGTTTGGAGTAACACCATCAATACCAAACTGAGCCGTCTGCGCCAGGTTATTATTTATAATGCGATATGCCGTTAAATTTACAGACAAAGCACCTTTGAGAAAATCATTCTTTATTCCAACTTCAAACTGGTCGATGATGGATGGCTCGAGAGCTGTTCCGAAAACAGTTGTCCCGGTATTTGGTGAAAAGGAATTTGCATAACTCACAAAAATGGAGGTGGTTTCCAAAGGCTTGTAGACAAGTCCGACTCTTGGAGAAAATGCCTTATCAGTTTTTATGGCGCCAATGGTATTTTTATTCTTCGTGGCGAGATTTGTCGTGTCAATTTTTCTTGCTTCCTGCAATGACCATCGCACACCTGCAAGTAATTTCACTTTTTTTGAAATGCTTATTAAATCCTGTAAATAAACGCCAGTCCTGACAATAGGGGTTTCAGTAAATCTGGTCGCCGTAGCAACAGGCATGTCTGTTCTGGGAGTATACTTGTTCGGGTCCAGCAGATTTATGACATCGTAGTTTGCAGGTACACTATATGCATAGGCTTTGGTGAGGTAGCGGTCAGCATCCACACCCGCAAGTAAAGTATGGCCGATGCCTGCAGTAGTAAACTTGCCAGTGAGGTCAACCTGTCCGATAAAATAATTTTCTTCAGTGTTGTTGCGGCCCAGGGGTCTTTTCCAGTCCCCGTTAGAAACTGCCTGGATACGCTCTATAGAAAAATAATCGCGTTTGTAATTCTGATAAGAGCCATTGACAGCCAAAGTCCATTTGCTATTTATCTCCTGCTTCAACGTAAATCCTGCAGTTGCCTGCTTTGTTTTGGCATATTGCCATGGAGCGCCGAAAAATGTATTTCTTGATACCGGCGTAATAATCGTGTCACTTATTGAACCGATTCCGAAATCAGGAGTAAAATCATGCTTCAGATAATCAGCCTGCACGGTAAGAGTTGTCTTTTTTCCGAGTTTGAAAAGAAGAGATGGATTGACATAAAATCTTTCACTGCTTACTACATCTCTATAGCTGTTTGCGGATTCATAGGTTCCGTTAACTCTGAAAGCAATGTTTTTTGAGACGGGTCCGTATATATCTACACTGGGTTTATACAAATCA
>JACMLD010000220.1 GCA_014379785.1 Chitinophagaceae bacterium | reverse complement strand
TTCGAGAGTCCTCTCTTTTGGAATTCCTCAGGGCACAGTTCCGGGCAACTACTCACTGGTCCAGTCAACACCCACAACCACAGCCTGTGGCAGCGATAAAATAACCACTTCCCTGAGTTATTATGGGCAAAACTATTCACTGGTTTCAGGCTCATACACATTGTCATCCGCCCATCCTGCTTTCAACAATTTTATTTCCACCTTCACTGCTACATTCAAAGGAGATAACAACAATGAAATCATCAGTTTCGCAAACGGCCAGTTCAATCGTGATATGCTGAGGCTGCAATAAAAAAAGGGACCAAAGTCCCTTTTAGAAAAAATATGGATAAGAAAATTATCTGCTTTCTGAACTTCTGAATCCGCTTCTCTGCCCGTTACCCTGGTAGTTACCATTGCTACGCGGACGGAATGCACTGTTCGAACGGCTCCTGTTGTTTACTGCAGGACGTTGCGTGAACGAATGCATGCCCGGCTGAACAGCTGTATGCGGAAAAGGATGATCACTGTCGACCGGAATGCTCTTGCCAATCAACTTCTGAATATCACGGAGGTACTCTCTTTCTTCATGATCACAGAATGAAAATGCGAGTCCATTTGCACCCGCCCTGCCCGTACGGCCAATGCGGTGAACATATGTTTCAGCAACATTCGGCAGATCAAAATTGATCACGTGAGTCAGTTCGTCGATGTCAATGCCTCTCGCAGCAATATCGGTTGCAACCAGCACTCTCGTTCTTCTTGATTTGAAATTGTTGAGGGCTGACTGCCTTGCATTCTGCGATTTATTACCGTGAATGGCTTCGGCGCCGATGCCGGAACGAACCAGCTCCTTAGCCACCTTGTCTGCACCGTGTTTGGTACGGGTGAAGACCAGCGCTGTTTCAATATTCTTGGTCTCAAGCAAATGAAGCAACAAAGATTTTTTTGCCTTTGTATCGACAAAAAACATGGACTGCTGAATGGTATCGGCAGTAGAACTAACCGGAGTCACTTCCACTTTTACCGGATTGGTGAGCAGTATATCCGCCAGGCGCTGTATTTCTGCAGGCATAGTAGCCGAGAAAAACAAAGTCTGTCTTTTCGCCGGAAGTTTTGCGATGATTTTTTTCACATCATGTACAAATCCCATGTCGAGCATACGATCTGCTTCATCCAAAACAAAAAATTTGATGTCGTCGAGCGTAAGCACACGCTGCTGCATCAGGTCGAGCAAACGGCCCGGAGTAGCAACCAGTATGTCAACACCGCGACGAATGGCATTTACCTGGCTAACCTGTGATACGCCCCCGAAAATAACGAGATGACGCAGGTCGAGGTATTTACCGTAAGCCTGGAAACTTTCTTCTATCTGTATCGCAAGTTCACGGGTAGGTGTAAGTATCAGGGCGCGGATACCGCGTCTGTTTCCTGCAGGCTGTTGCTGATGCATCAGCTGGAGCAAAGGAATGGCGAAAGCGGCTGTTTTGCCGGTGCCGGTTTGTGCGCAACCAAGCAGGTCACGTTGTTGCAAAATGGCAGGAATGGATTGTTCCTGAATTGGGGTAGGCTTCACATAGCCCTCATGGATCAACGCCTTGAGCAATGGCTCAATGAGCTGTAAATTGTTAAATGACAATTGTAAAAATTTATGTTGAAAAATACGGTAAGGCTATCAAATTGATACTTTACCTGCCTTACGTTAAGCCATCACGGCATTTTGAGTGGGAAACACAGAAAACAGAGAGAGCAATAACATATAAGAACCGCAAATGTACAACTAATTTCTCAATTTTCCGAATTAATGCCACACCCGGACTGAAACACGCATGGGAACGATATTTGAGCGGTTTGAAATATGTTGAAGAATCTTATCCACTGGCGTCAATATCTTCCTTTCGCACTGGTTGCAACGCTGGTGTATTGCATACCCGTGTTCTTTTTTATCCGCGATGCCAGTTACACCCAAAGCTGGCTGCTCTTTGTGGGCAATATGTTGTTCCTGTTTTCAGTGATGGGATTTCTTTTCTACTTCAACCGAAAACGAAATGAAAATGCCGGCAGCACGACGATGATGACAGCCGGACATATCGTAACGCTGATGGGTATCGTTTTCTCCCTGATTATTTGCACGATTCTTTTATCCGTCATGATACCAGGCCTGTATTCGCCTGGACTTGCAGGAAAAGTACTGGCAGATGCTCCGGCAAACACCGAGGGCGGCAAAACGCATGGACTGGTTTTTAAAGTCATAGTCAATGCCATTGTTGGCAATGCGGCAGGTGGACTTTTCGCATC
>JACMLD010000219.1 GCA_014379785.1 Chitinophagaceae bacterium | reverse complement strand
CGACGAACACGGTGTGCCTATTACTATCCGGGCGATGAAAGAGGGTGTGACGCCGCAGCAGGTGGTGGACAAATACCATGCGCTGATCAAAGAAAGCTTTGACCAGATGGATATTTCTTTTGATATCTATTCGCGCACTTCTAACCCGACCCATCACGAGACGGCATCGGCTTTTTTTAAGAAGATGTACGACGACGGACTCTTTGAAGAAAAGGAAACGGATCAATACTATGATGAGAAAACCAATACTTTTCTTGCGGACCGCTATATCACCGGCACCTGTCCGGTTTGCAGCAATCCGGCAGCCTACGGCGATCAGTGCGAACGTTGTGGCACTTCACTCAGTCCGGAGCAGCTGATAAATCCACGCAGCACACTGAGCGATGCGGTACCAGTGAAGAGAAAAACAAAACACTGGTATTTTCCCTTGCAGAAATATGAGCCATGGCTGAAAGAATGGCTCCTGGAAGGACATAAAGAATGGAAGAACAATGTTTACGGGCAGTGCAAAAGCTGGCTCGATACCGGTTTGCAGTCCAGGGCTATGACGCGCGACAGCAACTGGGGCATAAAGGTTCCGCTTCCGGATGCCGAAGGAAAGGTTTTATATGTCTGGTTTGATGCACCCATCGGTTATATTTCGGCCACCAAAGAACTGACTCCAGACTGGGCGGATTACTGGTGCAAAGACGATACAAAACTCATTCACTTTATCGGCAAAGACAATATCGTATTTCATTGCATCATATTCCCAGCGATGCTGAAGGCGCATGGAAATTTTGTGCTTCCCGAAAATGTGCCTGCCAATGAGTTTTTGAATATCGAAGGTGAAAAAGTTTCTACCAGTCGCAACTGGGCGGTGTGGGTTCATGAATATGTAAAAGATTTTCCTGACATGCAGGATGCGCTGCGTTATGTGTTGTGCGCAAATGCACCCGAGACAAAGGACAATGATTTTACCTGGAAGGATTTTCATGCCAGATACAAGGGCGAGCTGAGTGATGTTTTTGGAAATTTTGTCAACAGGACCTTTGTACTGATGCATAAACTCACTAAAGGTAAGGTGCCGCCCCTGCATCTTGACATTACAGATGCAACGGATGCTGCGGTGCTCAAAGACATCGAAGACACTACAAAGAAAGTGGAGGATGCGCTCGAAAATTTCAGGTTTCGCGATGCATTGTCTGAAGTTATTGACCTGGCGAGAAAAGGAAATAAATACCTGCAGGAGAAAAAGCCATGGATAGTTGCCAAGACGTTAGAAGAGCAGCCGGCTAATCAGAAGCAGATTGACAACTGTATGCATATTTGTTTACAGCTGACAGCCAACCTGGCGATTTTCATCAATCCATTTTTACCGGCTACGGCTAAAAAGATGATCTATATGATGAAGGTAGTGGAGAAAATACTTGATTGGGAAAATGCCGGAAATATCAAGTTGCTGAGTGTAGGATACAGTCTGCGCGAACCGCAAATTCTGTTCAGAAAAATAGAAGATGCAGAAATTGATGCGCAGATAGAAAAACTGAAAGCCGGAAGGATAGATAACAATAAAGAAACACCCGCAGTGGAAGAAGAAAAAAAGGAAGTCAAACCAGAAATTCAGTATGATGACTTTGCAAAACTCGATTTGCGTGTAGGCAAGATCGTTAGTGCTGAAAAAGTGGCAAAGGCCGACAAGCTTTTGAAGCTGGAGGTTGATTTGGGCACTGAAAAAAGAACCATTGTTTCCGGGATTGCGCTTCATTTTGAGCCTGAAGCGATCATCGGGAAGCAGGTGGTAGTCGTGGCTAATCTCGCACCGCGTAAGATGAGGGGCATAGAAAGCAATGGAATGATCCTGATGGCAGAAGCTGCCGGCAAATTGTATTTTGTAAATCCGGATGAGGTGATTGAGAATGGTGCGGGGGTGAGTTGAGGATGAGGGAGAATGTGGGAAAATGTGATGCGCTTCGCGCAATGAGGGCGAATGTGGCTCGCTGCGCCCGCGGTCGTCATGCCGAGCGAAGCCGAGGCATCCCCAGCTGGCCGTAGTTGAAACCAATTGATTAGTTTGACCCTTATCAACTATTCAACTAGTCAACTAGTCAACTAGTCAACTGACCACTTCTCTCCTTTCAACTATCTACTGCAATACTTTCAAATAATTATGACGCGTAGCGTGCCAGCTTGGCATGCAGCTCTTCGGGTCGGAAGGGTTTCTGCACATAGTCGCTGAAACCTTTGTTGATAAGATGCGCCTGCATGTTATCGTATACGGCTGCGGTAAAAGCGATGACGGGGATGTTCGCATTGTTTTTTCTGACTTTGTCCAGCAATTCAAAGCCGTCCATCTCGGGCATTTCAAGATCAATCAGCAACACGTCGTAGCTCGACTCATCGTATCTGTCGAGTGCCTCACGCCCATTGACAGCTTCGGTGATCTCAATGCCCCACTTTGAGAGTACTGTTTTTGCAACAAGCATGTTTATCGGATTGTCTTCCGCAAGTAAAATCCTCAGCCCGGTAAGGCTGCGAAGCTGTTTTACCGCTGCCTCATTTACAAAAGGATTCTGCTGGTGTATGATACCGAGCTGAATCACAAAATAAAACAGGCTGCCATTTTCAGCTGAACTTTCTAACCGGAGCTTACCTCCGAAGAGTTCAACAATCTTAGAGCTGATAGAGAGGCCCAGCCCGGTGCCGCCAAATTTGCGCGTGGTCGCAGTATCAACCTGTGTGAAACTGTCAAATACAAGTTGCTGCTTTTCTTCCGGGATGCCAATGCCGGAATCCTGGACTGAAAAACGAATGGTGCAGGCATTACTGTTCTGCGCAATATGTGTAACTGAAACCACGACTTTTCCTTTTGAAGTAAACTTGCAGGCATTCGATATCAGATTCGAAAGCACCTGCCCCAACCTTGTCTGATCACCCACATAGTTTTGTTCGAGTTTTTCATCAAACACTATTTCAAGTCCCACATTTTTCTCTTCAAACTGATTTTTGAAAAGGTTGTGCACGTTGTCAACAAGGCTGCGAAGATTGAAAGTGGTCTTTTCGAGATCCATTTTACCAACCTCGATTTTGCTGAAATCAAGTATGTCATTTATTACATTCAACATCTGTTCTGAAGAGTACTTCAGCACGTTGAGGTATTCGTTTTGTGTGGGCAGATATTCATCCTGTAACAACAGATTGGTGGTGCCGATGATGCCATTAAGCGGTGTTCGCAACTCATGGCTCATATTAGAAAGAAACTTGGTTTTTGTAAGAACGGCCTGTTCAGCCTTGTCCCTGGCCATTTCCACCTCAGCTCTCGCCTGTTTGATATCAGTGATATCCAGAATATTGATTTTCTTGAGACTCTGCACTTCATGCGCCAAAGGCACCGCACTCACGTATCCGGTAAATACATTCCCTACACCGGCAATACACGAGACTTCACCCTGCCAGGAGATTTCACTGTCCTCCAGAAGTCGTACAATCTCTCTTTCATTTTCACCAGCTGAATTTGAAAAGAAATTTGAAACAGGTTTTCCAATGATTTCCGATTTCGAATACACTTCGAAAAGTTTTATACTCTGAATATTGCAGTCTGTAATGATTCCTTTTTTGCAGTCAATGATAAATATCGCATCCAGTGAGGTGTTGTAAACTGAATCAAGAAATTTCTGTTTGCTGACAAGCACTTTCTCATGCAGGAAGTTATCCTTCATCATCGAATAAGAAAATAATCCGCCTACCAGAAAAGAAATGGATGCATTGACATAAAGGTTGATATCCTTCATATCATTTTCTATCGACTGCAGACCTGAATCTTTCGGACAGATAAAAAATGTCAGCACCAGTGTGGTAAACGTGGCAAGATACACGACAAGCAGTTCATGCGGTCTTTCTTTTACACTTATAAAATTGGCCATTATTATAAGTATAAAATAAAAGAAGAACGCTCCCGATGAAGTGCCCTCTACATAATTAAGCCAGAAAACGATGATATTGGTAAAAAGGAAAAAGCAGAAAAATGCTTCCCGTAATCTGTGACGTTTTACGAAATAGCCCATTACCAGCATCGACAAACATCCGCCGGCGGTGACAAGCAGACTATAAGGCAGTCCGGAAAAATAATTGAGGATAGTGCAGAGAAGAAAAACAGAGAAAATGGTGACCTGCAGCAGCTTGAACCTGTTTATATACCTTTGGCCATCCTGGTAGATGGCTACGTTGAACCACCAAAGGAGTTTTTTCCAAAGAGAAGGCACTTCCGCCTGATTCTCGATTTTTACAACAGGTATTGGCTGTGACAGCATAAAACTTTGAAAACTAAAATGTAAAACAACTCAGCGACTAATGGCAATCACTTATATATCTCTAAATATTTCTATAGAAAAACACAAGAACCTGCCCGTCATGCTTTTAAACGCACAAACCGTTCGGAATATTTTCGCAGGAGCTTAAACATTCAGTCTAAATTATTATTCCCATTGGCAAAAAGATTTATCTTAGATCTAAATAGTTGTTTAACTAACTAATTTTGCCATGTCAAAAAGAATAATAAAGAAGGTAGCAGTGCTCGGAAGCGGAGTGATGGGGTCTCGCATCGCCTGCCATTTTGCCGGAGTCGGCCTTCAGGTGTTATTACTGGATATTGTTCCAAACGAATCGACAGAGTCAGACAACAAAGTTCTCCGAAACAAAATAGTAAATGACGCCCTGACAGCGGCAGTTAAAAGCAATCCTTCCCCTTTATACAGCAAATCGGCACTTAAAAGGATTAAGACAGGTAATTTTTCCGACGATATGAAGGAAATAGCCACCTGCGACTGGGTATTAGAAGTGGTGGTAGAAAGACTCGAAATCAAACAGCAGGTGTTTACCGAAGTGGAAAAATACCGCAAGCCCGGCACCCTTATCACATCGAATACCTCTGGCATCCCCATTCACCTGATGACTGAAGGTCGCAGCGAAGACTTTGCAAAACATTTCTGCGGAACCCATTTCTTCAACCCGCCAAGATACCTTCGTCTGCTCGAGATCATACCTACTCCAAAGACGGATCCGGCGGTGGTGGACTTTCTCATGCAATATGGCGACCTCATCCTGGG
>JACMLD010000218.1 GCA_014379785.1 Chitinophagaceae bacterium | reverse complement strand
GTGGATGAAGAGGCGATGAACGAATGGAAAAAAGTAATCGCAGCAGACCGCATACTGCTGGGGAATAAAAAAGATAATTTCTGGGAGATGGGCGATACCGGTCCCTGCGGCCCGTGTACAGAGATTCATGTGGATTGCCGGCCGGACAAAGAAAGAGCTGCACAGAATGGTGCGGGCCTGGTGAACAATGACCATCCACAGGTGATAGAAATATGGAACAATGTCTTCATTCAATATAATCGTTCAAAAGACGGTTCACTGGAGCTCTTGCCCGCAAGACATGTCGATACCGGCATGGGCTTCGAAAGACTCGTAAGGGTTCTTCAGGGCAAAAGCAGCAACTACGATACAGATGTTTTCACAGGCACCATAGCTGAGACAGAAAGCATCACGGGTAAAAAATATGTTGCGGGAGACGACAAGCAAAGCATTGCGTTCAGGGTCATTGCCGATCATATCCGGGCAATTGCTTTCACCATTGCAGACGGGCAATTGCCATCAAACACTGGTGCGGGCTATGTGATACGGCGCATCCTCAGGAGAGCTGTGCGTTATTACTATTCCTATCTGGATCACAAACAGCCGATGCTCTATAAGCTGCTACCGGTGCTGGCTAAGCAGTTTACAGATGTTTTCCCTGAGCTGCTGAGTCAGTCGGACTTCGTCACCAAGGTCGTTAAAGAAGAAGAGGATGCTTTTTTGAGAACCCTCGACAAAGGAATTGGAATTTTTGAAAATTATCTGAAGGGCGAAGGCGAAGAAGCTGACAAGCAATACAGAAGTGAAAAAACAATATCAGGGAGATTCGCTTTTAAACTGAATGATACCTATGGATTTCCGCTTGATCTCACTGAACTCATGGCAAGGGAGAATGACTGGAGCGTGGACAAGGAAGGTTTCAAAGAAGAAATGCTGAAGCAGAAAGACAGGAGCAGAGCAGCATCATCACTCGACACAGAAGACTGGCAGGTGCTTTCACAGAATGCGCCGACAGGATTTGTGGGTTATGAAACGCTCTCTGCCGAAACCAAGGTGTTGAAATACCGGAAGATAAAATCGAAGGGTGAGGAATCGTACCAGCTGGTTCTACAGTCCACGCCTTTCTATGCCGAGAGCGGCGGACAAGTAGGCGATACCGGACTTCTATATTTCGACGGAGAAGAAGTGGAAGTGACCGGAACAAAAAAGGAAAACGAGCTGACTGTTCATTTTACGAAGAAGATCCCGGTGAATATCACGAGCGTGGTAAGAGCCATTGTAGACAGCGCGTGCCGCAAAAAAATCGCTGTGCATCACTCGGCTACGCACTTACTGCACGCAGCATTGAGAACCGTGCTGGGTACCCATGTTGCACAAAAAGGCTCACTGGTAAACAACGAGCACCTGCGTTTCGATTTCTCGCATTTTGCAAAGGTGACCGCCGAAGAAATCAGAAGCATAGAAATATTGGTGAATGAAAAAATCCGTGAGAATATTCCCGTGGTGATCACGGAAATGTCGAAGGAAGAGGCCCTGAAACTGGGAGCCATGGCTCTTTTTGGAGAGAAATATGGGGATACTGTCCGGGTTGTGGTGATGGATGAAAAGTATTCCGTAGAGCTTTGCGGAGGTACCCATGTGGGGGCCACAGGTGAACTGGGTTATTTCAAAATAAAGCACGAGGCGGCCGTGGCGGCAGGCGTAAGAAGAATCGAGGCTTTGTCGGGCGCGGCGGCTGAAAAATACATTGATGCGCATCTCGCTGAACTTTCGTTGATCAATGAACAGCTGAAACATCCAAAAGAGGCAGGGAAAGCGATCGAATCTTTGCTCGCAGAAAATGCGGCGATGAAGAAAAAGCTGGAAAATCTCGAAAACCGTATGCTTGTAGGCGTCAGAAATGAACTCATGCAAAAAGATGAGATCATAAATGGTGTGACGTTTATCGGTGAGATCATTGAGGTTGGCAATCCCGACTCGTTGAAAAAACTTTGCACTGATTTGAAAAACAATATACATGACCATCTGGTGGTCCTTGTGTCAAATATTGGCGGAAAGCCTTATGTCGCCATTGGTATTTCTGAAACAGTGGCAACCGCCCGCCAGCTGGATGCCGGAAAGATCATAAAGGAACACCTGGCATCTATTATCAAAGGCGGGGGTGGTGGACAAAAAACGCTGGCAACTGCGGGTGGAACTGACGTATCCGGCCTGGCTGAAGTGATTGCAAAGGTGAAGTCACTGCTATAATTTGTCTGGATTTCGCTTTTCTTTCCGGAGTTTCTGGATTTCGCGGGTCCAGCGGATAGCCGCGAGCAACACCACTATACTCAATACAACACAGGCTGCAACGGCATAGTCTACCTTGCTAATCAATAATGTAACACACATAAACAGTTTAGGTTGGTAAGCGAATATCTCTAAAACCAACAATTCCTGCAATACCCTAAAGCGGGTAAATTTTTAACATTTGCGAAAGTTTTCGTATTTCAGAATTTCCCCCTATATTTGAAGTACGAAAGAAAACGTAGTCAAATTTTTCATTTTTAAAAAAGCATGGTATGAAACAATACTTATTGAAGGCAGCGGGCATTGCGCTTTGTTCAATCGCGATGGCAGGAGCTTTTGCACAGGAGAAAGAGAAATCAATTACAGGCGATGACATCATCATCCGCAAAAAAACGGATAAGGATGCGAAACTTGTGATCGAGATCACTGGTGGAGAGGTGAAAGTCAATGGGAAGGCGATTTCCGAATACAATGACGATGATGTAAGTATTGTAAAGAGAAAGAGAATGACTACTGCGCGCATAACAGGTACGTCTGCGCCAACGATGTTCAGGACTTTG
>JACMLD010000217.1 GCA_014379785.1 Chitinophagaceae bacterium | reverse complement strand
TGATCAATTTTCCAATCGACCCGCAACTGAACTGATTAGTTTAGCGGAAATGCCACACCCGCTCTTACAGAAACATTATCCAGCCTGTCTATTCCATCATACTTGAAAGGCATATAATTGTATCCTGCACTCAGGTTGATGGCAGCTTTTTGTGATTTGCCAACAGGAATGCGAACACCTGCTTCTGGACTTACCGCAAATCCAAATTTCGTTTTGCTGCTGTTGCTGAACTCACCTGCAAACTGACGGTAGGCAATCAGGTTACCACCGGCACCGAGTGCCAGGTAAGGTTGAACAACTGCATTCGGCAAAAAATTATATTTCCCTTTTGCGAGCAAGGGAACTGTCTGAATGGAATAGGACACGACCGCAGAAATATCGCTTCCATCACCCGATTTGTAAACCTGCCGCGGATGTTTCTGATAAAAATCCTGAGAACCGGTTGAAAATCCGAGTGAAAATTTCGGGTTAAAATTGTACATGATGTCGGCACCAAAACCAAGGAAAGATGTTTTGTCGACCACATTTTTAAAATCACCAACGGGTGCTGCAACTGAATAATTCACCTGAAGGGTTACACGATTGCTCTGCGCAGATACTGCGGCTGATAGCCCCAGCGCCAGGACAGAAAATATAAATATTGATTTTTTCATTTTGCTTTTTTTTCTGTTTATGGATTTGCTTTCAGGTAAGTTGACTGATCAAACAATGCTTTTACACTGCCGTCAATGCTGACGTCGCCAAAAATACCAGAACCCCGTACAAGACCGTTCCATATGGAAGCGATTTTACCGGTCGCAGGAGCATTTTTCAGGTCGAACATGTCGATCGAAATGAGCCCCTCGTTTACCTGGTAGGTTCCGATATAGGACCCGCTGTATCCATACCCTCCGTAACCCCAGTAAAAAGGATCGAGATAACCGTAATAATCGTTGTAATAATTGCCATAATCAACATATCCTGTGTAGGTGTTGATGATATTATTTACGTTGATGCCGATATCAGGTGTCTGGTTTTTTCCCACCTGAGAATAGCCCCTGGCAGTCATTGCAGCAGAGATGGAAGCAATGAGTTGCTGGTCAAACTGGTCCCTGGTCTTTTGTTTGAGTTGGTTGTTGCTGATGATCGCAACAGAGTCGGAGATGCTGAATGTTTTGTAGGAAGAAAAGTTTACCGTGTTATCCCGGTTCGTGATATAAAGGCGACTTTCTTCTGAGCTGAGTTTTTCTATCGGATCTTTGGAGCATGCGGTCATCGTCAGAACGGTTCCCGCAAGCAGCGCAGCCGATGCAAATGATTTTATATTCATAACAGATTTGTTTATCTGTTATAAACGCAAAATGGGTGCCTCCGGGTTGTGCAGGTTGAGAAGTTAACAGGGCAGTAACAGTTACTGCCTTGGCTTGAGCGCGTCCTCAAGACTGAAGTAAAATCCTGCTGTAAACCGTGCTCCGTTATAGTTCCAGGGCACATTGTTTACCTCGTTTGCGAAAACTGCCTGCAGTTGCACTTTTGCAAATTTATATCCACCTCTTAGGGTAATTGCCGGCTCAGCAAAAACATAGTTCCTCTGGTCTATCCGCCTGCCTCTGACATCTATGAGTTCATGTTCGATCAGATAGTCGTTCGTCCGGCCGTTTGCATTAAAATCTGAGTAACGGAGGTGTACCATCCGGAGGTTAAAAGCTGCATCAAACCAGGGACTTCTGATACCAATTCCTGGCTGGAGAAAAAAGCGGTTTATTCGCATGTTGACATCACTCTTGAGCTGTCCCGCTCCAAATCCACCATAGATATCGGTAATGAGTTTAAACTTTCCTTTTCCAGCGGCATAATATCCACCTACTCCAACTTCGAGCAAGTGAGCGTCTGCATCTACATTACCACCCACCGGCTCCGGATTGTCTGCCCTGTAAGCCCAGGTGCTGTAGTTGGCAATGATGCCAAGATGTTTTATAGGAGACACCGAACCCTGCACATCAAAGAAATAGGTATTGCCAGAGTAATCGGTTCCATCGCTTTCACCACCAAAGCTACCGGCGAGATTGAGATGCGCCTGACCGCCTTCTGTAAACAAAGGTGTGTTTACGGCGTTCGGCTTATAATAGTATCGGTGACAGCTCGAGAACGATATAAGTATTATAGCGGGTATGGCTAAGCGAAGAATTTTCATCTGGATGGTTTTTGATAAATATTGTGACAACAATTTTACATAATTCGCGGCTTATACGCAACAAAAAAGCCCTCCGATTATCGGAGGGCCTTATAGCTATTTCTGAGAATTATTCTGGTTCTACCGCTGTGGCTCCTTCTACAAGGACCGTCACTTTGTTGTTTATCACCTCTACAAAACCGCTGTCAATGGTGAAAAAAGTCGTGTTGCGCATGCTCTTGTCCTTTATCACTTTCAGTTTCCCTGCTTTCAGCGCGCTTACCAGCGGAGCGTGTTTTTCAAGCACTTCGAAACTTCCGTTAATACCCGGGAGTTGCACACCATACACGGTATCGCTGTATAGTTTTCTTTCCGGAGTTAATATTTCGAGTTCCATTCTAATTATTGTTTTTGTTCATTATCCCTGCGCCTGTGCCTGCATTTTCTTTCCTTTCTCGATGGCATCTTCCAGTGTACCCACCAGGTTGAAGGCCGCTTCCGGATATTCGTCCACTTCTCCGTCCATGATCGCATTGAATCCGCGGATGGTGTCTTCGATGCTTACGAATACGCCTTTCAGACCGGTAAACTGCTCAGCCACGTGAAATGGTTGTGAAAGGAAACGCTGCACCCTTCTTGCCCTTGATACAGTCAGTTTGTCTTCGTCGCTCAACTCATCCATACCAAGGATGGCAATGATATCCTGCAGTTCCTTGTAGCGCTGAAGGATCAGCTTAACACGGTTTGCCGTGTTATAGTGATTATCACCCACGATGAGCGGGGTAAGAATTCTTGATGTTGAATCCAGTGGATCTACCGCAGGGTAGATACCAAGGTCAGCAATTTTACGGCTGAGAACGGTTGTGGCGTCAAGGTGGGCGAAAGTTGTCGCCGGTGCCGGATCCGTAAGGTCATCCGCAGGTACATACACAGCCTGAACCGATGTAATGGAACCATTGCGGGTAGAAGTGATACGCTCCTGCATCAGACCCATTTCTGTGGCCAGTGTTGGCTGATATCCCACCGCTGATGGCATACGGCCAAGCAGTGCCGATACTTCTGAACCAGCCTGTGTGAAACGGAAGATATTGTCAACAAAGAATAGGATGTCCCTTCCCTTGCCCTGACCATCTCCATCACG
>JACMLD010000216.1 GCA_014379785.1 Chitinophagaceae bacterium | reverse complement strand
CTTTTTTGAAGTATTTTACCTGGGCGGGCACGCCAAAAACCACCGCATTGTCTGCAATATGTTTGGTGACAACGGCGCCGGCGGAGACCGAAACATTTCGACCAATCTTTATTTTAGGATGTATGATTGCGCCAGTTCCGATAAAAGAATTGTCACCTACTTCCACTTCTCCGGTTAAAATAACAGCAGGTCCAAGTTCACAATGGTCACCTATGATACATCCATGTCCGATATTTGCTGTTTTGTTTATCAAACATGCCAGACCGACCTTCACCCCAGGTTCGATATTTACCATATTAAGTACCATTGTCCCCGCGCCAAAGCTGGTGCCGTACGGACTGATTTTTGAAAAGGGGCTTATATAACTAACGTGGATCCCACCAAGTGCCCTAAAACGGTCGGCCAGCTTGATTCTTCCATCAGACTTATCTTTTCCAACGCAAAGAATAAACTCAGGTGACACATTTTTAAAGTGTTCTAAAACTTCCTGATCTGTTGAAATAATCGGGAAATGGTCTGCGATGAATGGATATCGAGTTTCAACCTCTGTCCAGAACACGGTATTCTCCCATTTCAATTCTATCAAATCCTCCATCAGTTGTGTTGCGAGCCCGCCTGCCCCAACTATGATCATAGTTATTTATTTTTTTGATAAAATCTGACCGCGGCCGGAACGCCGCTTGCCACTGCATAATTAGGGATATTTCCTGTAACTACCGCACCAGCGGTAATGATCACATTGTTACCTGCGATGATCACAACTCATATTTTTGGGCCCGCAATAATAACCTGCACACAAGATCAATTTCTTCCATGCTCAGGGAATGGTACAGCGGGAGGCAGAGTACCCGGGTGCAAATGTCATCACAGACAGGCGTTTCCTGCCTTTCCAGATAGCGAAGACTATTCAGTGATGGGTAAAAATATCGTCTTGGAAATACAAAATGTCCATTTAAAAGTTCCACTGCCTTGAGCAAGTCTTCTTCAGTGTTAAAAATAACCGGATAGTAGGCACAATTAAAATCTGCACCTGGCATTATTTTGATTTTGCGAACGTTGATATTGGGTATCCAGAAATCATATCGTTCGTACTGCACTTTTCTGCTTTTCTGGATATCCTCAATATATTTTAGATTCACCAACCCCATTGCAGCGTGCAGTTCAGAGTTTTTGCCATTTATACCAATGTCAGCAAAATCTTTCGGACCGTTATGCCCGAAATTTCGCATATAAGCCATCCGTCGCAGTACATCGGGGTTTCGGGTGAATACCGCTCCTCCTTCTATCGTGTGGAATAATTTGGTAGCATGGAAACTGGTGGTGCTCACATCGCCGAAATCAAAAAGGGTTCGCCCTTTAAATTTAGTCCCAAAACAATGTGCGGCGTCGTAGATCACTTTCAGATTATACTTCAATGCTATCGCCTCTATTTTCTCTACGTCGCAGGGATTGCCATAAGTGTGGGTTGCAACAATTGCAGATGTATGCTCTGTTACTGCTGCCTCAATCTTTGATGAATCGATATTCAGGGTTTCTGCATCGATGTCCACAAAAACAGGTTTGCATCCTTCCCAGGCTATAGAAGAAGTAGTTGCGATATAACTAAAAGGTGTTGTAATAACCTCCCCCTTTAGTGAAAGTGCCTTTATTGCAATTTGTAAGGCAATGGTTCCATTGTTGAGATAGAGCATGTGGTCAACATTGAGATGATGCTTTAATCTCAACTCCAGTTCATTTACAAGCGGACCATTATTCGTGAGCCAGTTTCTGGTCCATATGCCCTTGACATATTCCTGGTATTCTTCTATCGGTGGCAGAAATGGTCTTGTAATATCAATCATACCTTTTGCCTGGCTTTTGCCACGGGCTGTTTAGGGAGGTGAAAAATAGATGCGCTTTTTTTGTCTTTTCGGTTGAACATCCTTTCAATAAAAAGAGATACAAAAAGCTTGTTCATTGCCCCGAATCTGCGAAGCCGAAAATGTTTCGACATAGAATGCTTTATGCATTCAGTGTATATGACGAAAGAATGATAGTTTGTTCTAAACATATGCTGTATGAGCACATGCAGTGACTGCCAGTGATATCGGTTGAACTGCGCAGCACTCAGCCGGTGAACCGACCGGGGAAGAATATGGCGCCATTTATCAGCCACCAGAAAAGTGCTTTCGAGCCATGCTCTTCCCAGCGTTCCTGTGCTGAAATGTTCCAGCAAAATATCATACACTACCTGGTTCTGATAACGTTCCCCGATTTGCAGAGAAAGATCAATATCATAACCATGAAAACCG
>JACMLD010000215.1 GCA_014379785.1 Chitinophagaceae bacterium | reverse complement strand
GTCCGTCTGAAAAACCGGTAGCGTCCAAGGCAAAACCAGTTGCAGAGAAGCCTAAACTGCCGGCGACCGGCAACGGATTTTCCGCCTATAACAGTCTCCAGTTTAAATACTCCATATTAATAGATGTTGCGGTTGAGGAGCTGACAAATGTCAAATTGCTCCAGTTTATGGACGATTGGTATGGGACCAAATACCGCTTTGGCGGTTCCTCCCGCGACGGAATTGATTGCTCGGCTTTTTCCGGAAGTCTGCTGCTGAATGTGTTCGGTCTGCAGATCCCCAGAATTGCGAAGGATCAGTACACTGCCTGCAAACGAATAAAGCGGGAAGATCTGGAAGCCGGCGACCTGGTGTTCTTTCATACCACCCGCCGCGGAATCTCCCATGTCGGAGTTTACCTTGCCAATGGCAAGTTTATCCATGCGTCTACCAACTACGGTGTTACAATCAGCAACCTCGACGATGGTTATTATGCCAAAGCCTTTGTTGCCGGCGGCCGGCCAAGGTCTGCGTACGTTCCCCAGTCACTGGGAAACTAATCCACCTTTTTTGTTTCGATGTAGAAGTTCCTGTCGATTTTTAAAGAGTCTCCGGCAACGGCCTGCCAGGTTTCTTTTGGCAACAGCCATTTGCCTTCTGAAGTTTTGACTTTCAGGTTAAATCCTTTTACGCAGTTTGTCCAGCGGTAGGAAACCTGTTTTCCGTTGAGTTTGTATTCCAGCACCGGAATCTTCACCGTGCGCAGGTACTGGTCAAAAACCTTTGAAAGGTTGATGCCCGACTGCTGGCTGATATACGCCTCTACGGCTTTTGAAGTGGTGGTCTTGTGATAAAATTTCTGGTTGAGTCCGCGGAGTATCTGTCTGAACTTTTCGTCGTTGCCCACCAGCTGTCGGATCGTGTGCAGGAGGTTTCCACCTTTATAATACATATCGCCGCTGCCTTCCATGTTTACGCCGTATTTGCCGATAACAGGAATGTCGTTCTGAATGGACTTGCGGGTGCCTATCACATAATCATTTCCGGCTTCCACTCCATATTCGCAGGTTGTAAAAAGCGTTTCGGAATAGTTTGTAAAACCTTCGTGCACCCACATGTCGGCGATGTCATCAGAGGTAATATTATTGGCAAACCATTCGTGCCCGCTTTCATGTACAATGATAAAATCCCATTTCAATCCCCATCCTGTTCCTGACAGGTCCTGGCCGAGATAGCCATTGCGGTATTTATTGCCATAGGCGACAGCACTCTGATGTTCCATGCCCAGGTGGGGTGCGTCTACAAGTTTATAGCTGTCGTCATAAAAAGGATAAGGGCCAAACCAGTTCTCGAAGCATTTCAACATTTTCGGAACCTGTTTGAATTGTTCTCTGGCTTTTTCGAGATTGTATTCAAGCACCCAGTAGCTGCAGTCGAGCGCTCCTTTTTCCCCGTTGAAAGTCTCTGTGAAATTCGTGTACTTGCCGATGTATGGAATGATGTTGTAGTTATTGATTGGGTTCACAACGTTCCAGGTCCAGGTGGTCATGCCGTTGCCATTCGACTTTTTATCTTTCAGCCGGCCATTTCCTATTGCCGAGAGAGAGTCAGCAACCGTCATGCTGAGGCTGGCGCCCTGGTCAGGTTCGTCGCTCTGGTGGTCTTTGCAGGGATACCACACGCTCGCGCCCAGACCCTGGCAGGCCACACTCATCCACGGGTTTCCCTTTTCATCTTTGCGCCAGATCCATCCACCGTCCCATGGTGGCCTTATCGCTTCACGTGGTTTTCCGTGAAAGCTGAAGCTGGCCTTTGAAGCAGCTGACTGCGCAGACGCGGGAACAGTAACGAGATAAATATTGCCATCTCTTTTAAATTTTGCATCGATGCCTGCAAAGGAAACTTTATCGAGTTCCATCGGTTCCTGCAAATCAATTTGCATAATGCCCGAACTTTTGCCACTGATTTTATAACTGATGTCAACCTTGCCTTCGATCGTTTTGGCCGCGTAATCCGGTGTTACCTGTATATCGTATTTCTGTACGTCCCACCAGGTACGGTTTGCATTGAGCGTCCCGCGCAGGGTGTCCTGCCGCGTAAGTTTGCGTTCAGTATGCGATAGCTGGGCGCCTGCACTGGATGTGAAAAAAAGCGCAGCGGAAAGACAAAACAACGGGGACGTAAAAAACTTGACCAAGATGTTTGATTTTAGATTGCTAAATTTAGCCGAGTTTTTTAAACATGAATGAAAAAATATTTGTGCGGTACGGGGTCCTGGTATTGGTCGGATTGATTCAGATCTGTGGTTGCGGTGACCGTACAAAGAGTACAAACAAGATATTCCATTACAATGAGGTGACCGGTATTGCATCCATGGATCCGGCATTTGCAAAAAATCAGTCTGTCATGTGGGCCATTCACCAGGTCTATGGCACGTTGATAGAAACGGACGATAAACTTAACATGCGTCCTTCGCTGGCGCTCCGCTGGGATGTATCGGCCGATCGCCGTATCTATACTTTCCACCTCCGCAACGATGTTTTTTTTCATGATGATGCTGCATTCGAAGGAGGGAAGGGAAGAAAAATGACAGCAAAGGATGTTGAATACAGTTTTCGCCGGATCATTGATCCAAAAACTGCCAGCAGCGGCGCCTGGATATTCAACGATCGTATTTCACCCGGAGGTTTTGCTGCTTTGAACGATTCTACTTTTCAGTTAACGCTGATCAGACCCTTTATGCCGATCATGGGTCTTTTGAGTATGCAGTATTGCTCGATAGTTCCCCGCGAGGCAGTTGAGAAATATGGCAAGGATTTCAGAAGCCATGCTTGCGGAACCGGGCCGTTTCGTATGGTTGCCTGGGAAGAGGGCCAGGCAATGGTGCTGGCAAAAAATGAAAACTACTATGAGCGTGACAGTGCCGGTACCAGGCTGCCTTATATCGATGGCATTAAGATATCTTTTTACGACAGCCGGGCGACCGAATTTTTGATGTTTCAACAGGGTAAGCTCGAGTTTATGAATGACATTGATCCATCATTTAAAGATGAGGTAATCAGTAAGAAGGGGCTGTTGAAAAAAGAGTGGGAGGGAAGAATCGTTTTGAAAAAACATCCTTATCTCAATATTGAATACCTCGGTATTCTGGTTGACAGCACGCTTGCGGTGGTAAAGGATTCTCCATTGCGATCAAAAAAAATCAGGCAGGCAATCAATGCAGGTTTCGACAGAAGAAAGATGATGCTTTACCTGCGCAATTCGATAGGGATTCCTGCAGAGAGTGGGTTTGTTCCTGCCGGCCTTCCCAGCTTTGATTCTTCTGTTGTCAGAGGCTATGCTTACGACCCGGGCAAGTCTCGCCAGCTTGTGAAAGAGGCTGGATATTCATCCGCTCGCCCAATGCCCGCAGTGAAGCTCCTTACAATCCCTATTTATTCCGACCTGGCGAGTTTTATTGCCAAAGAACTGGAAGACGTAGGAATCAATATTGAGGTAGAGGTAATACAGAAAAGTCTTCTGCTGGAGCAGACCGCAAAATCAGAAGCCTTGTTTTTTCGAGGGAGTTGGATTGCCGACTATCCGGATGCCGAAAACTATCTTGGGTTTTTCTATTCAAAAAATCCCGCTCCGCCAAACTACACGAGGTATAAGAATGAAGCATTTGACCGGCTTTATGAGACATCGCTGGAAGAAACCAATGACAGTATCCGCATGAAACTTTACCAGGAGATGGATCAGATGGTAATCAAGGATGCGCCGGTGGTTCCATTATGGTATGATGAGGTCTGCAGGCTGGTAAATCCCAGGGTGAAAAACTTCAATGCAAATGGTTTAAACCTGCTTGAATTGCGCTATGTGCAACTTAC
>JACMLD010000027.1 GCA_014379785.1 Chitinophagaceae bacterium | reverse complement strand
TTCCATCCGGTAAAAACTCGATTCTGTCGTTATCATCAAGATCTATCCAGGTAGTTTGCTTTTCGTCATAGACTTCTTTTTTGGCACCGGAGCCAGGTTCGATTTCAAAAATTTTCAGATTGTTCTGATCACGGTTCATCCACTGTACCCAGAATTTCCCTGAAGGTGTCCATATCGGAGTTCCGAAGTATTGATCGTCTTTCGGGTTAAAATCCGCCCACACTGTTTTTGAAGTGGCCAAATCAACGAGGCCGACTTTTACCTCCGGATTCTTATCACCTGCTTTCGGATAGCGTGTTTTTTCGTTGAATCCATGCTGTCCCTCATTATTATAGATATAAAAGAGCGGAACCTCCGTATCATCAAATCTCATAAAGCCCAGTTGTTTGCCATCGGGGCTCCACCAGAATGCGCGGTACCTGCCTGCCCTTCCAAGAATTTCTTCGAAATACACCCATGAGGCATGGCCGTTGAGAATCAGTTCAGAGCCATCAGTGGTATGCTGTGTTTCTTTTCCGCTTGCAATCTCCAGCGTAAAAAGGTTATTGTTTCTGGTAAAGGCCACCCTGCTTCCATCCGGAGAGAGAACGGGATTGACTTCTTTGTCGGCTGTTGTGGTAAGTTGTCTGGTAGCTGTGTCGCCGTAACTGTAAAATATATCATTGTTTCTAAGTACAACGGTGCCTTTTGCGGCCTGTGGATCTTTTGCAGGCGGGTTGTAAGGTATTGCATTGCCTGTTTTTACGTCAACCAGCATCAGTTTGAGCTTTCCTCCATCTGCCGGGTCCTTTCTTTGCTCAATATAATGCTCGTCATCCTGCCAGCTGGTGATCATCGGCAGGGGTTTATCCAGATTGGTTGCGGCACCGCTGAATATCTGTCCATAGGTCAGCTCTTTTTGCTGTGCCTGAGCGATTGTTGCGGCGAGAATAAGACAGGCCGCCAGAATTTGTTTTCTCATGTATTGCGTTCTTAAGATTTTCGATTGTGCGATGCCCGAATTTATTTCACTTCCTGCATATCTACCAACCGCTTGTAAAAACCAGATTGCGACATCAGCTGTTCGTGCGTACCCCTTTCCACGATCGTTCCCTTCTGCAGCACTACGATCTCGTCTGCGTGCCGGATGGTAGAAAGGCGGTGCGCGATGACAATACTGGTCCGGTTTTGCATCATATTGTTGATAGCATCCTGCACCAGTCTTTCACTTTCCGTATCAAGCGATGAAGTGGCTTCGTCGAGGATCAGTATCGGTGGGTTTTTGAGTACCGCACGGGCAATGGTCAGCCGCTGTCGTTCACCACCACTGAGTTTGCCGCCCCGGTCACCGATATTGGTGTTATATCCATCATCTTTTTTAAGGATGAAATCATGTGCGTTCGCAATCTTTGCTGCCTGCTCAATTTCTGCCTGTGAAGCATCGGGTTTGCCCAGAGAGATATTTTCGCTGATGGTATCATTGAAAAGTATGGGCTCCTGGGTCACGATACTCATTTGCTGCCGCAAAGTTTCCAATCCATAATCCTTTATATTGACTCCATCTATCAGCAGTTGCCCGCCGCTTACATCATGAAAGCGTGGCACCAGGTCGGCGAGTGTAGACTTGCCTGCACCCGAGGAGCCAACCAATGCCACTGTTGTACCTTTTTTTATGACAAGATTGATTTTGTCGAGTATCGTTACATCATCATATGTAAAAGAAACATCTCTGAATTCGATGGTATTATTAAAAGAAGGGAAAGGTTTCGGATTCAGGGGCTCCTCAACAACTACCGGAGCAACGAGTATTTCTTCTACACGGGCAATGGCAGCGCTGCCGCGTTGTGCGTTGTAGAAAGCGGTGGACAGGGCCTTCGACGGATTGATGATCTGTACGAAAGAAACGATATAGGTGATAAAAATGCCCGGTGGGATATTCAGCTCGCCCGTAAAAATCCGGCTTCCACCATACCAGAGCACTACGCAGAGCACCATCACACCCAGTATCTCTGACATTGGCGAAGCAAGATCGCGACGAAAAGCGATCTTATTTCTCATATCGTTCAACTCTGTATTTGTGGCGTCAAATTTATTTTGCTGACTTTTTTCGGCATTAAAACTTTTGATGATTCGGAGGCCACCGAGGGTTTCATCGAGAATCGACATCAGCACGCCAAGCTTTTCCTGTGCGATATTGGATTGCTTTTTCAGTGAGCGGCTCAGCCGACCGATGATAAATCCTGCGATAGGAAGCAGCACGAGAATGAAAAGGGTTAGAATCGGACTGATATAAATCAGCCATATAAGAACTACAATGATAGTAAGCGGCTCACGAATCAAGCCTTCCAGTGTACCGACTACACTCCATTCGATTTCATTCATATCATTGCTCATTCTCGATATGATATCACCTTTGCGCTGTTCAGTAAAAAATCCGATCGGCAGTCTGAGGAGTTTTGTAAAGAGATCCCCTCTGAGTCTTGTCATCACGCGGTTTCGAATGGGAACAAGAGTGCGCAGGGAAAGATAATAGAATATGTTTTTGAAAAAAACAGACACAATGACCAGGCCGCAAAGCAAAGCCAGTGTATTAACAGGTCCATGCTCTTTGGTAAGAATGGTCAGCTGATACTGAATATATTCAAAAACGCTGCCGGTAGAAAGTGTGACTTCTTTAGCGGGGACAACGGTTTCAGAATCAGAAAAAAGGATGGTGAGAAAAGGGCCCAGCATACCCACTGAAACCAGTGAAAAGACAACGCTTAGTAGATTGAAGAGAAAATAGAGAAAGACATTGAGCCTTTGATTGCTCAGGTATTTCAAAACCCGCGAAAATCGTTTCATGTGTTAATGCATCAATATCATGTAAATTTACAGCTTAAAACCCGATTCAGGCCAGTAGCCCGGACCGGTCATAAAATATGCAACAGGAATCGAAGAGACAAAAACAGATATCAGGCCTTC
>JACMLD010000214.1 GCA_014379785.1 Chitinophagaceae bacterium | reverse complement strand
TATCAGCGTTCTTTCCCGAAATTCAGTGATGCCCTGCGCCACAAGGAAGATACTCTGATGAAGCAGTTTGTGGACAAAAAACTCCCGTGGCCGGCTAATTATATTTATATACGATCATTCAAATATGACAGCCAGCTTGAAGTATGGGTAAAACAGGAAAAAAACGATCCTTACAAATTATTCAAAACCTATAAGGTTTGCGCCTTGGCGGGAACGCTCGGACCGAAACGTATGCAAGGTGATTACCAGGTGCCGGAGGGATTTTATTATGTGAATGAGTTCAATCCAAAAAGCATGTATCATCTCTCGCTTGGATTGAACTATCCAAATACTTCCGACCGTTTGCTGAGTGACTCTCTGCAGCCCGGCGGTGATATTTATATTCACGGCAGCTGTGTAACCACGGGTTGCATTCCGATTACCGATGTACATATAGAAGAACTCTATGTGCTGGCGGCCCATGCAAGAAATGCGGGACAGGATTTTATACCCGTTCACATTTTCCCGGTAATGTTTAAAAACACGCGCAGTGTGGACTATCTGACAAAGTATTTGAAAGATTTTCCTGAGTATAAGAATATGGCTGATCATTTCAGACAGGTATATTATTATTTCGAAAAACACAAAAATCTGCCGGTTATTCTTACGAACAGCAAGGGTGGGTATGAACTTGGAGAGGAGATTAAGCTGGACGACAAACCAGCCGAGCGTAAGATGGTGAAGAAGATAGAAGCAACTCCGGTTGACTTTGACGCAACGGAACTCGTGAATTCGGTAAACAAGCTGCCTGTGTTTCCAGGTGGCAGTGAAGCATTTCAAAAATTTCTGGACGACCTTGGCAGGGATCTCGCAGTTTTTCTTCCTGCGGATATGAAAAGGTCTTTCGTAATGGTTGAATATATCGTCGACAAAACAGGCAAGCTGATTTTGCCAAAAGTTCTGAAAGGTGCAAACAACGAGATGAATAACCTGATTATTCAGCGCTTCGAATCGATGCCGGCCTGGACGCCTGCTATACGGCTCGAAAAAAATGTTCCGATCAAACTCAAACAAACCATCACAGTGGAAGCCGCTGAATCATAATCAGGTTCTGAATACCATCTGAACGGTTTCTTCCGACTGCTGCTTCAGAATAACTTTTTTTCCTTCGCTCAATCTTTCCAGTACATCGCCATTATAATGGCGGATGCTCAACAATTCCAGTCCTTTTTCTACTGTTACATCAAAGTTTGCTGCGGCTTGAGCGGCGAGCAGATCTATTTTTTCGGCATGGTCATCCAGGCAAAGGGTTAGGCTGACTGCGCCGGTCTGAATAAGATTTGGTTTGATATGAAGTTGTGCTAAGATTTGATAAACATCGCTGATAGGCTTTTCTCCGATAAAAGAAAAGTCCTGTGTATGAAGATGAACGAGCGCCTGTTTCTCCTTGATCACAATGATTGGTGGCAGCGCTTTGACCGGGCGGTTGTGGATGACAGTGCCGGGAAGCGATGCATTTAGAAAACATTTTACGTACAGGGGTATGCTTTTATTCTGCAGTGGTTTTATAGTTTTTGGATGAATGACCTGCGCACCGTAGTAAGCCATCTCAATCACTTCATCGTAGTTGAGTTCACCGATCAGCTTTGCATCCGGAAACTGGCGCGGATCCGCATTCATCACACCTTCCACGTCCTTCCATATGCTGACGGAACCGGCACCGAGCAGATTGGCAAACACTGCAGCCGTGTAATCGCTGCCTTCTCTGCCAAGCGTTACGCTTTCGTTTTCTGCAGTGGCGCCTATGAATCCCTGTGTGATGATATGGTTGACAGACTGGTCGGTTGTAAAAAGGGCCATCTCCAGGTTTTTTGCTGTCTGCGACCAATCGATATTCGCATCACGAAAATTGTCGTCCGTGCGGATGATGTCGCGCACATCCAGCCATGCATTCGATATGCCTTCCTCATTCAGGTAATGACTCATAATGATGGTGGACAACAATTCGCCGATGCAGACAATCTGGTCATAATAATAATCGAAAATTCTGACGGGCTTGTCGTGCAGCAGCCATTCTGCTTCGGTAAAAATATCTCTGAGTTGGCTTTCGCAGGCCAGGTAGTTTTTTACCAGGAGATATTTGGCGGTGGTGAGGTGCTGATTCTTTATCTGCTCAAATAATGCAAGTGCGGATTGATTGTCGCCGCTGAAAAAGGCATCTGCTACTTTTTCGAGTGCATTGGTCGTTTTGCCCATGGCTGAAATGACGATCAGCAGTTTTTCTTTTTGAAATCCGCGAAGAATATCAGAGACAGTTTTAATCCTTTCAAGAGAATTTACGCTTGCGCCACCAAATTTGAAGACCTGCATCAGGAAAATATTTTTGCAAAAGTATAATTATGATCTGTTATAAAGTTTAATGATTGGTTCGCGTATGGCAGATGCTTGATCACTGCTGTAAAAGGAGATGGCATCGGCAATCGCTTCGGGTGAGACCCATTTTGAATAATCTGCATCGGGCATCGATTCCCGGTTTTGCGGCGTGTCGATGGTGCCGGGTACGATCACAGAGGTGACGATGTCGAGAATGCCTGCTTCTTCGTTGAGGATTTCTGCCAGGTGAAATACGAGTGATTTGGCAAGGGCGTATCCAATCATGGCTTTTCCTTTTGCCGGGTTGAGTCCGGGTTTGGAGCCGACCATGAATATTCTGCCATGGCCCTGTTTTACCATTTGCTGAAATACGGGACGCGCGATATGGTAGGCCGTTTCAAAATTGAGTTTGTACTGCTTCAGGATGTCGGAGGAACCAGTTTCGGCTAATTTTCCCATGGCGAAGCCTCCGACGGTGAGAACGGCGAGGTTTATTTCCTGGTGTTTTTCAATGATTTTTTCAACGAGGCCGGCTGATTCGGATTCATTTTCAAGGTCGGCGGATAATTCTTCATAATTTTCGGCGTGTTTGGGAGTGGCTCTGCTGTTTATGGTGCCGATGGTCCGGTAGCCGTCTGCCAGCAGTTTTTTTACTACGGCCCGTCCCAGGTTGCCGGTTGCCCCGGTCACTATCGCTGTTTTCATCGTTTAAGTTTAGCTTTCAAGCTACAATCTTCTGCGATTATGGGAAAAAATTGCTTCGCTGACTCTCGGCGAGTTGATTCCCAGCAGGTTTCAGCAGCTTTTTGATTAAATTTTCTACCGGTAGAACTGCTGTATATTGGTTAATTTGCCTTACCTTTGCCAACCTTTAAAAGTTCATAGCATGGGTCGCCGGGAATATGATATTGCATTTGTGGGTTTGAGGCCAGGCATTCATGAGTATGAGTATGTGATTGACGACAAGTTCTTTGAGGCCTATCAGCAACAGGATTTCCGCAGATGCGGTTCTGTTGTACGCCTGACGCTCGACAAGAAAAGTGGCTTTATGCTGCTGAAATTTGAAATCGGTGGAAAGGTGGAAGTGACCTGTGATCGTTGCGGAAGCAGTACATTGCCTCTGAATCTCTGGGATGAATTCAACATTGTTGTAAAACTTGTCGAAGACCCCGATGTGATGAATGAGCAGGAAGAGGATCCCGACCTGTACTACATCAGCAGGGGAGAGAGTCATCTTCATATTGCGGACTGGATTTACGAGTTTATCAACCTCAGTATTCCAATGCAGCGTATGTGTAATGAAGAAGAAATGGGTGGGCCGAATTGTAACAAGGAAGTGCTGGAGATGCTGAACAAGAGCAAACCCACTGAGCCGGAAGCAGAGGATGCGCCATCAGCAAATCCAATCTGGAAGGGGCTCGAGAAGTTTAAAGACTTAGGTAATTGATTTAGTTGACATATTTTAATCGTTGAGTTATGCCAAATCCCAAACGAAGACACTCGCAACAGCGCAGTGCAAAACGCAGAACACATTATAAGGCAAGTGAAATTACGCTTAGCAAAGACAGCGGCACAGGTGAACTGCATGTTCGTCACCGCGCGCATGTGAGTGAAGGTAAGTTGTACTACAGAGGAAAAGTGGTAGCAGAGGTTTCTCCAATTAAGAAATAATTCTTTTACACTTACATAATTCAGGTTGCCGGAGATGAACATCGGTCTAGATATGATGGGTGGAGATTTTGCACCGCTGGAAGCTGTGAAAGGTCTCCGACTCTATCTTTCTGACCATTCTGCTCCGGCGAATTTGTTTTTGTTCGGTGATGAACAGGTCCTGAAACCGCTGCTCAAAGAGCAGGGCATTCCGGAAAACCACATCACCATTGTGCACGCTTCACAGGTGATTGGAATGCATGAGCATCCCACCAAAGCTTTGAAAGACAAGCCAGGCTCCTCCATCTCCCTCGGATTTAAAGCGCTTGCCACAGGTGTAATCGACGCATTTATCAGCGCCGGCAATACCGGAGCTATGATGATTGGAGCCCTCTATAGCATCAAAGCCATGGAAGGCGTTCTTCGTCCCACCATCTCCACCATCATCCCCAAAGAAAACGGCCATGCCGGACTCCTGCTTGACGTCGGACTCAATGCCGACTGCAAACCGGAGAACCTTTCGCAGTTCGCGGTACTGGGTTCACTCTACGCAAAACATATTCTCGATATCGAAAACCCAAGGGTTGGATTGTTAAACCTCGGGGAAGAGGAAGGCAAAGGCAATATTCTGGCACAGGCTACTTACCCCCTGCTTCGTGACAACAGCGCCATCAACTTTATCGGCAACATCGAAGGAAGAGATATTCTCGTAGACAAAGCAGATGTAATGGTCTGCGAAGGATTTACCGGAAATGTTGTTCTCAAAATGGCGGAATCCATGTATGAGATTACGCACAGAAAGAATATCCGTCATGAGTATCTCGACAGGTTCAACTTCGAAAACTACGGCGGCACACCCGTATTGGGCGTGGCAAAACCCGTCATCATCGGTCATGGGATTTCGCAGGAGACGGCTTTCAAAAACATGGTTGTCCTGGCCGCCAAGATCATCCAGACCGATCTGATGGAGAAAATGAAGAAGTCCTTCATGATATGAGCCTGATCCTGTCATACATCCAGGATTTTTTCCGCAACATCGACAAATGGTTTCTTATTTTCTGCGCCGCATTCGCCGCTCTCATTATCTTCTTTAACTACAGGTACGGAATTGAAACCAGGTGGTTGTACACTATTCAGAACCGGCTCGAAAAATTTTACGGATTTTTTATTGTCTATGCCATTGCCTTCCTGGTGCCCTGGCTGTTTCTGCTTATAAAGAACCGATCACTCCCAAACTCGGGCCTGTTCTGGTTTTTCCTGCTTACTGCCCCCGCCATCTTTGCATTAAAAGTTGTTTTCAACAGCGGCTCGGTCGCTATCCAGGAAAACATAACGGGTGTTTGGGGACGATATGCGGCCATTGTTTCCAGCCTGCCATCCAAACTGATTATTGTTCTGATCCCCCTGTTCCTCTACTGGAAACTGGCAGACCAGCAACAGTCATTCTGGGGTCTCACCACACAGTATCTCGTATGGAAACCATACATCATCATGCTGCTTATCATGGTTCCGCTGATCATTTTTGCATCGACACAGTCGGACTTTTTGCATACCTATCCCAAACTCAGGCAGATTGGTTTTATCAGTCCCCACACGAGATTTCCCTGGCTTACAAAGCTGATTTATGAAATATCGTATGGCATTGACTTCGTCACGATCGAATTGTTCTTTCGCGGATTTCTTGTCCTGGCGTTTATAAAATATGCAGGTCCGGAAGCCATCTTGCCGATGGCCGTATTTTATTGCAGTATTCATTTTGGCAAGCCGGTTTTTGAATGTATATCTTCTTTCTTTGGTGGCATTTTGCTCGGCATTGTTGTGTACCGGACACAGTCAGTTCTAGGCGGACTGGTTGTTCATCTGGGCATCGCCTGGATGATGGAAGTTGGCGGATACCTCGGAAATCTCTGGCGGAAATAAAAGCTAAAAGTCCCGGACTGCACTGGAGAAAGCGGCGGGTGGAAAACAGATAAAGGGCGAATCCGCATTTATCAGCCTGGTCAACGAGGCCAACCAGTTATCGACTGTTGCAAAGTAGATCTATGATATCTGCGTGTTGCGGAAATTTTTCCAAAACCATTGATCTTTCTGCCAGTTCAAATTCTTCAAAATCGAAACCCGGTGACACTGTGCACCCGGTCAATGCGTATTCGCTTCCTGGTGCCGGAATGGCTCCAAACCAGCTTCCCGCCTTTACCGTCGTCTGTAGCAACTGACCGGCAATCGGGTCCTGTCCGAGCAAATGAGACCTAAGTTTGCCGTCGCTTTGTATTTCATGTATGATCAGCGGGTCTCCAAAATAGAAATGCCAGGTTTCATCTGAAGCGATTCTGTGCAGCCTGGAAATTTGTCCCTGCTGCAACAAAAAGTAGATGGATGTGCATATTGGTCGTTCGCCATTGAAATGGGAGGGCAGCTGGTCTTTGCCAAGAACAAGGTCACTTGCATACATGCGGCGATAGGCACCGCCTTCTATATGTTCAGAAAGGTTGAGATGATTGATCCAGAATGCCGCGGTCTTGCGCATAGGGCTGTCAGTGTTCGATGGTTATTCTGATCGGTCCGCTGCCATAGTACCAGGCGTTGAGCGAATCTTTGACGTGTGTGGTGTCAGCTGCGCTTCTGGCAAGCACCATAAAAAGTTTATAGGTGATGGAGTCAGTGGTCTCTATCTGAGTTTTGCTGAACTGCCGGAGATACTCATAACGTTTAAGCGCACGCGCTTTATTGGTGGTTTCGAAAACGAATTTGTATTCACCTGCGGAAAGCGTGCTGGCTGCAGCTTGTGAAGCAGGTGGACTCGTACTCAAAGGTGGCATCAGGGTGGAGTCGGTCACAGTGATGGCGGCTGTATCCTGCGCTTTGATAAGGGCACTGGTGTCTGCTGCTATGGTTACCGGCGCCGCTTCGGAAGCCGCAGTATTGCTTTCGTAGAGATACAGGCCACCCCAGATGATCAATCCGAGTGTGGTTGCCACAGCCAGAAATACCAGCAACCTTTTCATATTGGCTCCCGCGTTTCCGTCTGAGGGTTTGTTGTCGAAATAGGCAGTATTGTTTTTTGCATCGGCCTGCTTTTCCGTGAGGTCTGAGGTTTTTACAGACATCGGTGTACCTCCCTGAAAAACAAGAATGCCTTCTTTTACTTTGTTAAGTGTGCCCACGCCTTCGATAAAAAATGGTTTGCCGATATTCAGGAACTGCATGGCCAGCATCGTGTAAGAATCGAGATCCGATTGTGCGAGCGGCCGCATTTTTCCGGTTTGTTCCTGAATAAATTTTATCAGGCTGTCTTCATCTGCTGTTGTTGTTTTAGGTGAAAAACCAATTCCTTCTATTCCTGATCTGACCCTTGAGTGTTCGTCGGGAAAAACGGTATTCTCGTCGATGGTGAAGGTCCCGATTCCGGGAAGCGCCAGTTTTTTGTACTGGTAAAGATATTGAGCGAGGAGATTGTCGATTTTCAACGTAAATTGGTTTGGCTACAAAATACAAATTAATCATTGTCATGCAAATAGGAGGCTGATTTCATATTTTTGTGAAAAGAATTCTGATGCTGACGGATCATGAAACGCGGTTTATGGGCTGGTGGGAGAAAAACCGGCTGAGGGAAAAGAAATCTATGAGGCAGTGGCTGGTGGGACTGCCACTGGGCCTGGTTTTCGGGCTCCCCATTCTGCTCAATTTTGCGTCCGGCTGGTATAAAAGAGCCAGTATGTGGGCAAGAGGCCATAGCGACGACAATTCTATGGTGGTAATTCTCATTGCGGTTATCCTGATCGCCACTTTTTTCTCCCTATTCTATAAAAAGCACAAGTGGGATATGAACGAGCAACTATATAAAGAGCTGGCCGAGAAAAAGAAAAGCGCTGAAAAGCAGCTTTCCGGGCCTCAGCAAAGTCTTTAACATAGCCTATATTCGCAAAAATTCTATACACTCATATGAGAAAGATTACCCTGTTTCTGTTCTGTGCGATTGTTATTGTAGCCGCGCCCTCATGCCTGAAAAACAAGGAACTCGAAAGCTGTACAAACGTGTCTGCAGCCACTGATGAGCCTACTATTCTGTCTTATCTTACTTCTAACAATATCACGGGATACGTAAAACATTCAAGCGGCCTGTATTACAAAGTGATTACTCCCGGTGCAGGTGCCATTCCTGGCAGCGGCGATAAGGTTTATGTGAAGTACAAGGGGTATTTCACCAACAAAACCTCGTTCGACAGCGAAACGGATGCTACCAAAACAGGTTGGGTCCTCAACACGCTTATTCCGGGTTGGATCATCGGACTGCCGATGATTTCAAAGGGTGGCAAAATTGAGCTTTATGTGCCTTCATCCCTCGGCTACGGCTGCCAGCCAACCGGTCCAATCCCCGCAAATTCAGTCCTGGTTTTCGAAATCGAACTTGTCGATATAGGCTAATGGCACACGAAGCCATCTCTGTCTTCGATATGTTTAAAATTGGAGTGGGTCCTTCCAGTTCGCACACCCTTGGCCCCTGGCGTGCAGCGCAGTTATTTGCCGAATCGCTGGATTCACGCGGCATCCTGTACCAGGTGAGCAGTGTCTCCGTGCTCCTGTATGGCTCTCTTGCAAAAACTGGTAAAGGCCACGGTACGGATATCGCCGTACAACTTGGCATGAGTGGTGCTGATCCTGTTACATTTCCGGTCGATCAGATCACCGCAAAAATGCAAGACATCGGGCAGATGAAAAAAATTCTGCTCAAAGGAATACACGAAGTCGACTTCGACCCCCATGAAGACCTAGAATATCTGGTCAACGAGTCCTTGCCCTTTCACCCAAACGCACTGACTTTTCTCGCCGTACTCCACCATGGTGAAAACATCGCTGCAACCTATTATTCTGTCGGTGGCGGTTTTGTAGTTGATGAAACTGTAACCGGCAGCAGCCAGTCACAGGTGCAGCTGCCATTTCCGGTAGATACCGCCGACGAGCTTTTGCACTGGTGCATGAATGGCCTTTCTATCAGTGAAGTGGTGCTTGAAAACGAAGCTGCCTGGAGGCCCGAATCAGAAACAAAAGCAGGTGTATTGCATATCTGGCAGACGATGAAAGACTGTATGTACCGGGGCTGCCATGAAAGAGGCGAACTGCCTGGCGGTCTCCACGTCAAAAGAAGAGCGGCTGATCTCAACAAGAAATTGCTTGCCGGAAGACCTTACCATGATTATGAATCCTGGGTACAGGCCATCAGGGCTGGAGGCAGCGACTTCAAATACATCCTCGACTGGGTCAGTTGCTTCGCCCTTGCGGTAAATGAAGAAAATGCTTCCTTTGGAAGGGTGGTCACGGCGCCCACAAACGGCGCGGCGGGTGTGGTACCAGCCGTGCTTCAATATTTTGTCTGTTTCTGCGACGGTCTTTCAGATGAAAAGATCATTCCCTTTATACTGACTTCTTCTGAAGTAGGGAGTATTTTTAAAAAAGGGGCAACGATATCTGCCGCGATGGGAGGCTGTCAGGCAGAGATCGGCGTTTCATCTGCCATGGCCGCTGCCGGTCTAACGGAGGTAATGGGAGGTACGCAGCGACAAGCACTGATGGCGGCAGAGATTGCGATGGAGCATCATCTTGGACTCACCTGCGATCCCATCGGGGGTCTGGTGCAGATCCCCTGCATAGAAAGAAATACCATGGGTGCCATCAAGGCAATTACCGCTTCTCAGCTGGCGCTGCAGAGCGCACCGGACTTTGCACGGGTATCACTTGACGCCGTTATCAAAACAATGTGGGATACTGCGCTGGACATGAACAGCAAATACAAAGAGACTTCAGACGGTGGCCTTGCAGTCAACATTCCGATCAGTCTCAGTGAGTGCTGACTTCTTCGGTTGAATAATCCCTTAAAACATTATACAATGTATCTCTTTCAACAGGTTTTCTATGCACCTGTTTGATCAGCGTGACCAGTTGCTCCGTGGTAAGCGATGGATTTTGTTCTTCGGATCCTGCCATTGAGTAAATCTTTGTTGAATCGTCGATCGTGCCGTCCATATCATTCACACCAAAAGAAAGTGTGAGCTGTGCATTCTGTCGGCCAAGCATGGGCCAGTAGGCCTTCAGGTGAGGAAAGTTGTCCATGAATATTCTGGCCACTGCATACATCTTCATGTCTTCCGCAATACTGCTTTCCGGTACATGACTCATTTCGTTTTGCTTGTTGCGAAACTTGAGCGGAATAAATGTATTGAAGCCCTTTGTTTCATCCTGCAGATCCCTCAGCCGGCTCATGTGATTGATGCGATGCGCATAGTTTTCGATATGTCCATAGAGCATGGTGGCATTGCTGTGCATGCCGAGGCGGTGAGCCGTAGCATGTATATTCAGCCAGCCGTCGCCGTCCACTTTGTCGGCGCTGATCTGATTACGTATTTCAGGCGCAAAAATTTCTGCACCTCCTCCGGGTAATGAATCAAGCCCCGCAGCATGAAGGAGCTTCATGCCTTCTTCGGTGGTGAGTTTTGCTTTTCTGAACATATAGTCCAGCTCAACCGCTGTAAAACCTTTTATATGCAGATCAGGGCGGTGAAGCTTTATTTTTTGCAGCAGCTCAGCAAAAAAATGGATGTTCATTTTTGGATGAACGCCTCCTACGATATGTACTTCGGTCACGGGCTGACCATCATAACCCTTTACAACATCGAGCATCTGCTGCATGGTCAGTTCCCAGCCTTCGTCGCGGTGCGCATACAATCTTGAATAGGAGCAGAAGTTGCAGGCAAATACACATACATTGGTAGGCTCAATATGAAAATTGCGGTTGAAATAGGTTTTGTCGCCGTGCAGTTTTTCTCTGACAAAATTTGCAAGTGCACCAAGCAGCGATAGGCTGCCTTTTTCGAATAGAATGAGACCTTCTGTTTCTGAAATTCTCCTGCCTTCCAGTACTTTTTCTCCGATCGCTTTCAGTTCATCCGTGTACCGGCCCATGAGGGTCTGAACCTGGTTTTTTGTACTCATAGTGCAAAGGTAGTGAATCCAAAAAAAATGCTCCGCCGGATGGCGGAGCATTGCTATAAGAAAATCTTAATTAATCTTACTTGGTTTTGATGACCCTTTGCGTGATAACCTTGTTATCATACATCAGGCGGAAGGTATAGATACCTGCTGCAAAACGAGTGAGGTCAACTGGAATGTTTGACTGTGCATTTCCGCTGAATTGTTTCTGCCATACAATCTGTCCGGCAGGATTTATCACCTGGATGCCTCTGAGGTTGGTTGGGCGGATGTAGTGGTTAACATACACCATGCCTTCGCTCGGATTCGGAGATATCATATAACCCTGAGCCTTCAGTTTAGCAGGCAGTGTCAACGGACGAATATTGATATTGTCCAGGAAGGTATTGTTGCCGTAGTTATTGATGTTACGGAATACCAGCTGGAACTGTCCTGTTGTGCCTGTCAAAGGAGTCAGGTTGATTGAATCAGTTCTCCATTGATTTTTGTTTGTTGGGACAAAAGCAATGGTGTCATTGACATTGTATACACCAGGGAAATTTGGTTCTCTTACAGACTGGAGATCTTCACCCCATTTCTTATAAATAGATCTGAAAGTTTTACCACAATCCTGTGTAAGCAATACCTCAAGTGTATCGAGGTTTACCGCAGTGCTGCCAGGGAACCTTGCAGTCATATGGGCTACATCGAATGTCAGGAATACTGAGTCAACATTTGTAAGCTGAACGAGAGGAGCGAAGAGGTCATCTTTTGCACCGCTTGCATTGTATACACGGTTACGCATCCATGCAGAAGCAGTTCCCTGTGAAGCAGCGCGTGTTGTTCTTTCCCATGTGTATTTGGCATTGGAAGGAGTAACAGCCCAGTTTGCAGGAGGGAAGGTTCCCTGTTCGAAGCTTTCTACAATTGGTCCCGGTACCGCATCAAACACCGTAAACGTAGTTACCAGTGTATCATTTGGCAGATACTGGTCAGCAAGTCCGTTTGGTTCGCTGGTATAAGCCTTGAATGTGTAAGTGCCGGCAGCAGGTACTGTTACCGCTGCAAAAGCCTGCGTGAGGAAGGCTCCGTTTAGCAATGAGCCTGTCCAGTTTACTGTTGTTACAGGACCGCCGTTGATGCTGTAGTTGAGTTTTAGTGTTTTCAGCGTATCGATTCCTTTGTTGACAAATTCAACAAGTGGAGTAAATGTGCGTGTGCAAAGTCTGCTGAACGGATCAATGATTCTGCTGATTCCTGCGTCTCTGCGTCTGAGTTTCGAAACTTTCAGATTGATATTGTCGAGATATAGTTTCTGACCGAAGTGGTTCTTGCCGGTAAAGGACACGGAGAAGCTTGTTGTTCCCGCGGGCAGGAAAGGTTTAAGATTCACTGTTTCATTCAACCAATCACCTGCAACAGGCACATAGCTTGCTGTGGTGGTAGC
>JACMLD010000213.1 GCA_014379785.1 Chitinophagaceae bacterium | reverse complement strand
GTCATCATCGAAACCGGCCGTCTTGCCCGCCAGGCAGATGGTGCCGTCACCGTACGCCAGGGCAAATGCGTGATTCTCGCGACCGTAGTCGCTAATCGCGAACCAAGGGAAGGACAAAGTTTTTTCCCGCTTACAGTAGATTACCAGGAAAAGTTTGCCTCTGCCGGCCGCATACCAGGCTCTTTCTTCAAACGCGAGGCAAGACTGAATGACTACGAAGTACTGACGTCAAGACTCATCGACCGCGCACTCAGACCACTGTTCCCGGACGATTATTTCTGCGATGTGCAGGTACTCGTAACACTGATCTCAAGCGATCCCGAAGTAATGCCTGACGCGCTCGCCTGTCTTGCTGCCTCTGCTGCTCTTGCAGTATCTGACATTCCCGTACAGGAAATCATCTCTGAAGTTCGTGTTGCACGCATCAAAGGTGAATTCGTGGTAAATCCTTTCCGCAGCGAACTCGCCAACGCGGACATGGACTTTATCATCGCCGCCACCGACAAGAATATCATGATGGTGGAAGGTGAGTCAAAAGAATGTTCTGAAGAAGATCTTATAAAAGCAATCGAAATCGGCCACCAGGCAATTCGCATACAGGTAAAAGCCCAGCAGGAACTCCGGCAGGCAAAAGGCATCACGGCAAAACGTGAATACACCAGACCTGCACAGAATGAGGCCCTCCGCGAAACAGTTACCAACTTTGCTTCAGCAAAAGTGTACGAAATCGCAAAATCTTTCAGCAGCAAACACGAACGTTCCGATAAATTCAAAACGATCGAAGAAGAGTTGCTCACTCATCTTAAAACGCTCTACAGCATTGCCGAAACAGAAAGCCTGGAAGACAATGTAAAGAGACTTGCCAAACATTATTATCACGACCTCCAATATCATGTTGTACGCGACATGATCCTGAATGATAAAGTTCGTCTGGATGGCAGAGGCCTCGAAGACGTTCGGGCACTGGATATGGAAGTGGATGTTTTGCCTTCACCACACGGTGCAGCACTCTTCACCCGCGGCGAAACACAGTCACTGACAACAGTAACACTCGGTACACCACTCGATTCTCTCCTCATCGAAAGTGCCGCAGTTTCTGACTATTCTAAATTCATTCTTCACTATAATTTCCCGCCATTTTCAACCGGTGAGGTAAAAATGATGCGCGGCGTTGGCCGCCGTGAAGTAGGTCATGGTAACCTGGCCATGCGTTCATTGAAACAGATGATGCCTGGTGGTGATTTCCCTTACACCGTTCGTGTGGTAAGTGATATCCTGGAATCAAATGGTTCTTCATCAATGGCTACTGTGTGCGCGGGTTCACTCGCACTCATGGATGCAGGTGTTGCACTTCCAAAACACGTTTCTGGTGTTGCAATGGGACTGATAAGCAAAGAAGGAAAGTTTGCAGTCCTCACTGATATCCTCGGTGATGAAGATCACCTGGGCGATATGGATTTTAAGGTAACAGGTACCCGCGATGGAATCTGCGGAGTACAGATGGATATAAAAGTAGATGGATTGAGCATGGACGTTATGCGCCAGGCACTTTCTCAGGCAAGAAACGGCCGTCTCCATATTCTTGATGCGATGTACAAGGTCATGCCGGAAGCAAGAAGCGACGTGAAAGAGCATGCACCAAGAATGGTGAAACTATTTATCGATAAAGAATTCATTGGCGCTGTTATCGGACCAGGTGGCAAGATCATTCAGGAAATTCAGCGTGAAACTGCTACTACCATCAACCTCGAAGAAGTCAATGAAAGAGGAGAAGTAAGCATCTTCAGCACAAACAAAGACGGTGTTGAAAGAGCGGTGGCCTGGATCAAAGGAATTACATCCGTGCCTTCTATCGGCGATGTATACGAAGCGAAAGTGAAATCTATCATGCCTTATGGTGCATTTGTTGAATTCCTTCCCGGAAAGCAGGGCCTGCTCCATATTTCAGAAGTAAGCTGGAAACGCCTGGAAACTCTTGAAGGCGTGTTGAAAGAAGGCGATACCGTGAAAGTAAAACTCACAGGAACCGACGAAAGAACAGGCAAGTTTAAATTGTCGAGAAAAATTCTTTTGCCAAAACCTGAAGGACAAAGATCCCAGGATTAATTGAATCATCATCTTAAAAACCCCCGTTACCTCGAAAGTGCCGGGGGTTTATATTTTTTATGAAAGAATATCTCAGACTAAACGTTTCTATAAAAGGGCAGGAGGAGAAAGATCTGCTGATAGCTGAAATGATCGGAATGGATTTCGAAGGTTTTGAGGAACTGAAGGATTCTGTGGCCGCCTATATAGCTTCTGACTTGTTTAAGCCGGGTGTTTTCAAGGAATTCGCTTCAGAAAGAAATCTCGGATGGTCAGTCGAAACCGTAGCTGAAAAAAACTGGAACGAAGAATGGGAAAAGGATTTCGACCCTGTCATCATTGACGAGTTCTGTATCATCAGAGCAGGATTTCATGCACGCCGGACCGAGATCCAATATGACATTCTGATTACACCAAAAATGAGCTTTGGTACCGGTCATCACGCCACCACCTGGATGATGATAAAAGCGATGCAGACCATGGATTTCACGGGTAAAAAGGTCCTGGATTTCGGAACCGGCACAGGAATTCTGGCGATCCTGGCCGAAAAAATCGGCAGCAAAGAAATCACCGCCATCGACAACGATGACTGGAGCATCAACAATGCCGCGGAGAACATTACAAATAATTATTGCAGAATCATTAAGCTGGAAAAGGCAGAAACCTTGCAGCTCAATGAACAGTTTGACATCATTCTGGCCAATATTAACCGAAATGTTATCCTGGCAGAACTTGCCAATATCAGACAACATCTTGCTAAACGGGGCGTTTTATTAGTCAGTGGACTTTTAGAAACGGACGAAAACGTAATTCTGGAGGCGGCGGCGGCACAAAATCTGCATTTCTCAAAAATTCAGAAAAGGCACGGCTGGATTTCGCTGGAGTTAAAAACGGACGATGAGAATTAATTTTTTTTTGATCGATTTTGGCTATTTTTGAAATTCTACTTCAACCAATATTTCAATGAAAGAGGTCCTGATTATCATACTGGCTTACCTTATTGGGTCCATTCCAACATCGGTATGGGTGAGCAGGTATTTTTTTGAGGTTGACATACGGGATTATGGCAGCGGTAACGCCGGCGCGACCAATACCTTCCGGGTACTGGGCAAACGCTGGGGTACTTTTGTGATGCTCTGTGACATGCTCAAAGGACTGCTGGCAGTGAAACTTGCCTGGATGCTCCCTTTCTATGTTGACCACGATTTCGCGAGAACGACTCTTCAGATTGGCCTCGGCCTGTCGGCAGTTGTCGGACATATCTTCCCTATCTGGGCTGATTTTCGCGGGGGAAAGGGCGTTGCCACTCTTTTTGGACTCGTACTCGGCATCTCGCCATGGTCAGCCCTTGGATGTATCGGTGTATTTTTGCTCGTTCTCTATGTGACGAGATTTGTTTCACTTAGTTCTATCCTCGCCAGCGCAGCTTTTCCTATATTCATATTGGTCATATTCAATGTCGACAATGAAGCATACCGGGTTTTTGCCGTGGCTGTGGCTTTGTTGGTGATTCTTACCCATCAGAAGAATATAGGGCGACTTATTCGCGGCAGCGAAAGTAAAGTGCCCATACTCAAGTACCGCGACCGCCGAAAGGAACGCCGTATGGCTGAGAAGGATTAAATCCGCTATATCTTCCTTATTTCCCGCTTTTTTGTATTTCTACCTGTTATTTTTTGTTGAATAGCCTTAGCTGGTACAACAATTGAGTTTTCTCTGGTATAAATAATTTTGATATGAAAAAAATGATAGTGTTGCTTTCTATTCCCTTGATCATGGGTGCTTGTACCACCAACTCGATTACGGGAAGAAGCCAGCTTTCGCTGCTCAACGACACTGAATTGCAGTCAATGGCACAGCAGCAATACAAACAATTTCTGAGTGAGAACAAAGTAGTCAGTTCAAGCACCAGTAAGGACGCGGAAATGGTGAGAAGAATAGGACAGAGGCTGGTTGCTGCCGTGACCAAATACTATAAAGACAAAGGTCTTGCTGCGGAGCTAGAAAGTTACCAGTGGGAATACAATCTGGTCGATTCAAAGGAAGCCAATGCCTGGTGTATGCCCGGTGGAAAAATAGTAGTGTATACGGGCCTGTTACCGATAACGCAGAATGAAGCGGCACTTGCCGTAGTGGTTGGACATGAAATATCCCACGCTCTCGCCAAACATGGTAATGAAAGAATGAGCCAGGAAATGGTCGCTCAGGGTATCGGTGTTGCCGGCGGTGTACTGCTTTCAGGCAATCAAAAGGTATCAGGCATTTTCAACAGCATTTACGGTCCTGGTGCTCAATTGGGTGTTTTATTACCCAATTCAAGGAAACAGGAGCTGGAAGCCGACAAATTTGGATTGATATTCACAGCAATGTCTGGCTATAATCCTCAGGAAGCCATCCCTTTATGGGAAAGAATGGCCCAGGCCAGCAATGGACAAAGTCCACCTGAATTTATGAGCACTCACCCTTCAGAATCAACCAGAATTCAACGTTTGAGAGAGCTGATGCCAGAAGCATTGAAATATTATAAGCCCATGGGCAGATGATTTCAGTCAACTAATTACCGAAAACGATATTCGAATCCCGCCACAGCATTGACTTAGCGGGATTTTTCTATGGTTACCCATGTGGTTTTCCACATAGAATCACTATCTTTGCACTCCCGCATCGAAATACCCCTAAATCAAAAATTTCATAAATATGTCTCAAACGTTGTTTGATAAGCTTCAACTACTGGACGAAAGAAATTTGCTCATTCAGGGTCTTCCTTCCTCAATCGAAAAACAGTTTACGAAATTGTCTTTTGCGAAGAATGTGACACCGCTTTTAAAGAGCAGGAAGATTGATTTTGCTTTGGTTTTTGCGCTGAGCGAAAGCCAGCTTTCGGGAATTTTGAGAGATGTACTGCCTGCTTTGAATGCAGACGCTAAACTCTGGATCGCCTATCCTAAGACATCTTCTAAGATTGTAACGGATTTGAACAGGAGTTGCAGCTGGGATTGCATTTCCGGTGCAGGTTATCAGGATGGTGAGCAGGTACAGCTTGACCATGTATGGAGCGCCACCAGGTTTACAAAAACCAAGCTGGCACCAGTCACAAGGGTGAAAAAAGCGGCCAGACAGCTGGAGAACGCTTAAGAGAATAAAAATTTTAAAAAAGCCCCAATGGTTTTACCATCGGGGTTTTTTTTATGTCCCGGCATCAGTAATTTTAGTTTCAAATAGTACTTATGTCGTTCGTCAATATCGAGATCAAGGCCAGAACCGACAGAGCCGATGAAATCCGGAAAATATTATTGGAT
>JACMLD010000005.1 GCA_014379785.1 Chitinophagaceae bacterium | reverse complement strand
GTGCTCGTCCATCGGGGTGCATTTATCCCTGTCGAGTATTTGTAATGTATTAAAGCCATTTAGAGTAAACCTGGTAAGCGCATCTACGCCACCTGCAATGGCCACATCAAGAAAGCCATGCTTTATCAGACGTGCCGCAAAAAAAATACTGTTCGCGCCGGAGGAGCATGCCGTGCTGATGGTACTTACATAATCATGAATGCCGAGATCGTCAGCAACCATTTCTGTAACGGTACCACATTCGTGGTTGACGACCTCTCTCAACCGGCCTTTTTTCTCATTCTGCAGAAAAGACTTGTAAAAATTTTCTGTCTTGTCCATTCCCCCCACACTGTTTGAAGAGATCAGTCCGGTTTTGAGCGCATTGCGTTCGCGGATACCTGCATCTTTCCAGGCTTCGCGGGCAGCCACAATGGCGAGCATCGCAGTGCGGCTGGTGGAAGCGGGTTGACCGGTGATGGATGAGAGCTGCTCATTGCTGAGATTGACAGCAGCAACGGGGAGTTGATTTTTGTAAATACTATCCAATGAAGTAAGCGGTGCAATGCCATCCTTTTCCTGCCTCAGCGATCGGATACAGGATTCCACATCATTTCCTATAGATGATATCAGGCCAAGCCCCGCAATGTATACCTGTCCTTTTTGTTTATCGCTCATTCCGATCAGGCTTTACTTGCCCGTTGCCTGGTGTTGGGTGATATATTCCGCCATAGTTTTTACACTGCGAAAAACTTTGGGACCGTCATCGGCATTGTTCAATTTAATATTATACTGCTGCTGGAGAAGAACAATCAACTCCAGTGCATCGATGGAATCCAGGCCTAATCCTTCCACAAAAAGCGGTTGATCGTCACCGATGTCTTCAGGCTTTATGTGCTGCAGATTCAACTGCGCTATGATCTGTTCTTTAAGGTCTGCAATTAACTTATCCATTGGTTGACTCGTAAATGTTTTGAATATTTTCAGGTGAAAATTCACCCATTTTTTCGGTATTGGATTTTTCTATTAAAAACAAAGTTGCATTATAATTATTAGCCAGCAGGTCCACCCATCCACACACACAGGCTTTGCAATCATTTGCTTCGACCAGGTTTTGTACATACCGGGATAGAAATGCAGATTCAAATTTTTCAAAAACGAACAACGCATTTTCTCCCTTGAAACCATGCCTGATGCAAATCTCCCCCATTACAATGTTCGGAAGCGTATACACAAAAAGAGCTGGACTTGCCATGGATTTCGTTGTTTCGAAATACCTGATATCTGTATCAAGGCTGCTGTTGCGGTTCGACAATACCAGCGCTATATCCCCCTGCGAGTATCTCTCTGTAATATTTTCCAGTTTCAAAAGAACTTCTGCGGCAAGCCATCCCAATTTTGACAGCCCATCCATTTTGTAAAATTTCGGATAATCGAGCTGAAAGCTTTTGTAAGCATTCACCAGGAAATCCGTTACAGGTATGGACGCATCATCACGAAACAATTCACCGCCGTTTTTTTGTATGCGGTTGTTAGCAATGGTACACCAGGCGGAAATATCAAGCCTCATTCAGCCTTTGTTTCAGGTGGATGAGTTTTGCGAGCTTCTTTATTGCCGTTGAATGTTCTGCCACGTACGGATTGCTCTTGTCCCACACATATCCTGCCAGCACTGAACATATCTGGTTTTTTATTTCCGGCACCTGTTCCTTTGCAAAGAATATGGTATCAAGTGTCCCTTCATACCAAGCCATCACATAGGACCTGAACGTATTTACGCCCTGCATAACAGGCTCCATGTATTCTTTTTCCCAATCAACATCTTCGCCTTTGAGTTTCTTTATCACCAGGTGGGCCGCACGCTGACTGGAAACAGTAGCGAGCGTCACGCCTGAGGAGAATATCGGATCGAGAAATTCAGTTACATTCCCTGTCAGCACAAAACCTTCGCCATAAAATTTGTCTGTGGTGCTGCTCCACGACTCAAGGATTCTAACAGGAAACGCAAACTCCACATTCTCAAAACGCTCGCTCAGATAAGGTTCCGCTGCGATTAGTGTCCTCAGCTGCTCTTCGTCGGTTCCCGGATATTGTTTAAAAAATTCTGGATCGCCTACAAAGCCCAGTGAAGTGATGCCATTTGAAAAAGGGATTACCCAAACCCATACACCTGGCTTGTGTACTACAATGGTGATTCGGTTGGGTTCGTCGGCCATAGACCGTTTGACATCTTTTGTATGAACAAACAAAGCCCGTCTTGGCGCGAGGTTGGAGGGTTTGTCGAGATTAAAAAGTTTTGGTATCACGCGACCATAACCACTGCCGTCGATGATAAAGCGTGCTTCGATTTCGGAAGCGTTGCCGTCTTTGTCGACGATTGTCGTCACAGAATCGGATCCGCTGAATTGTATAGCTGTCACTGTTGTTTCGTACTGAACCGGTACTCCCTGCTGCTCGACCGTATCTGCCAGGGTTTTATCAAATTCTCCCCTCGGCACCTGCCAGGTCCAGTTCCATCCTTCGGTGAACTGGTCAGCAAAAAAGTAGTCGCATACTTCGCCATTTTTTACAAACTTGGCACCGAACTTTTCCTGAAAGCCTTTGGCTTTGATCGCATCCAGAAATCCGGCTTCATCAAGTGCTTCCATACATCTTGGCAGCAGGCTTTCACCTATCACGAATCTCGGGAAAAGAAGTTTCTCGACAATCTTCACAGTGTAACCTGCTTTGTTTAGTATCGCGGCAGCAACCGTGCCCGAAGGACCTGCTCCAATAACCAAAACATCCACTTTTTCTCTTTTCATATGGATCAATTTTTACCTGGCAGATTTTTTACATTTCAATAATGTGTGACCTAACCCTATATGATCAATTTCTTCAGCAATTTCGAAGCCTGCATTGACCACGCACTGATTAAACACCCTGGAATCGTACATCTGGCTATTGCCATTTGCCAGGGCGGTAAAATAGAGTGAGGTATGGTGCAGGCAAAAAGCGGCTGCTTCAAATTTCTGGCGGTCCCAGAAACATTCCAGAATATATACATGCCCGTCGTCGTTCAGCGCCTTGTGACATCTTTTCAGGATTGAGGTAATCTCCGCTTCTGAGAAACAGTCGAGAAACTGGCTCATCCATATCGCATCATGTCCTTTTGGAAATTCCTGGCTCTCATCGAGCATATTTGTAGCGTGGAATGAAATTCTGTCTTCCAGGCCATTTTCCTGCACCTTTTTCTTAGCCATATTCAGCTGTCCAGGCAAATCCATAATGGTGATATGGATATCCTTGTCGTATTCCGCACATTTCATGGCCCATTTGCCCGTATTCCCACCTATGTCGATCATTTTTTTGATGCCGTTTTTCAGCAGAAGCTTCAGAACAACGGGGAAGGCATTGTCAGAATAATAATGGTCAAAGCCGAACCAGCTCTTCTGCACATGCGCCGGCAATTGTGAAAGGCCTTCGTAAATAGTATCCCATTCACCGAAAACCTTTAAACCTGCAGGTTTACCGGTCTTTATACTTTCATCGAGATGAAAAAGGCCTTTATAACAAACGTCATGGACAAAATCCATATTTATACGTGTGAGTTCATCCTGAACCATAAAATACCCGGTTTTTGTAGTGCGATACCTGCCTTCGTTCACACGAACCAGACCGATACTGAGTGCCGACTCCAGTAATACGCGTACACCATACTGAGAAAGATTGACTTTTTCAGCTACCTCTTCTAAAGTCAGGCCGGTCTGTTCATTTTCCATGATTGTATTAAGAATCCCGGTATCGCGCAAAACTTTTGCAGACTGAAAAACCACTGGTGCGAAAGCGATCCACAATGCTTGCTCCTTGGCTTCAAGGGCTGTCTTATCATCTGTACTGAAAAATGGCATTCGATTCATTTGTGAAATAAATAATTGATTGAAATTATTGCTGTTTGCTGAATACCAGTGCTGCATTACAGCCACCAAATCCGGAGGCAGTTTTGAGGCAGTGTTGTGATTCCGCTTTTATCAGCTTGTCGTTTATAAAAATCGGTTTTGACACACCGGATTTTGTAAAACCCAGCGTTGGCAGTACAAGATTGTTTTTGAGACTTTCTATGGATACAATGGCTTCCAGCAAACCGGCTGCACCCAGCGTATGGCCGTAATATCCCTTTAGGCTGTTGACTGGTTTTGATTCCAGTCCGGCGAGCGAAATTGCTTTCGCTTCCATTTCATCGTTGTAAATGGTGGCGGTACCGTGGGCCGAAATAAAACCAATGTCATTATTGTTGATACCTGCCTGGCGAAGTGTTTTATTGATAGCCATGCTAAGTTCTTCGCCGCTTCTCGATGGTCCGGAGATATGATTTGCGTCGTTGCTGACGGCTCCTCCGGAGAAACGGATCAATCCGGTTCCTTTTTGAGCGGTGAGGATTACTGTCGCTGCGGCTTCGCCGAGCGTGATGCCTTTTCTTGATTCGTCAAAGGGGCGGCAGGGCTCGTCGGCCACTGCCTGAAAAGACTGAAAACCGGAAAGAATAAATTTTGTGATCATATCAGCGCCGGCAACAACAGCGTTTTGATATTGCCCGGATTCAATGAGACGCTTGCCAACCAGCATTGCGGCGAGTCCGGATATGCAGGCGTTGCTGATTACAACCGGCAATCCTTTATAACCAAAGTGGTCTGCGATTTTCTGCGCGGAATGATGGAG
>JACMLD010000212.1 GCA_014379785.1 Chitinophagaceae bacterium | reverse complement strand
GCTGATTTTAGGAGGAGTGCTTTTTGTTTTATGGTTTGTTTTCAGGGTCTTGTTTGGTTGGATTGACTAGAAGTCTTTCGGAATATACAGCCTGTGTTTTTCTTTCAACACTCCATCTTCATACACCTCGAACCGGTACCAGCCCGCATTGATAAAGTTTGTTTTGTCGAGAGTCAGCAGGGTATCCCGCACTTGTTTGATTTCGAAAAGCTGCGAAGCATCCATTTCTAAAAAACGAATCAGATATTTTTTTGAAAGGGCATCGGGCAATGCAATTTTTACATTTCCTTCCTTGTCGGTATAAATATATTTGGAAGGCTTGTAAATTTCTTTTGGAATAAATGGCTTCAACACAATCGTGTCGGCCGTAGCATAGGTGAGGGTATCTTTTGTTTTTAGTGCAATGGAATCCTTGAAACGGCGGATGGATTTCTCTCCAATCTGATTTATCAGCGTATCTCGTTTTTTGATGTAGATGATCCGCTCTGGTTTCTCGACTGGCTTTGGTGGCTCGACTTTCTCGATTACGGGTTCTTCCGGTTTTTTTATCACCGGTTTTGATTCTGTGGTGGTGGAATCTTTTGGTTTTGGTTCCTCCTGAATTCTTGGAGCGTCCTGCACCTTTGGCGGAGCGATTACTTGTTTCACGCGCACTGTATCGGGTACCGGCCTTTTTGATTTGCTGAAGAGGTATTTACCGCTGTCTAGTTGTATGTAGAGACGGTAAAACATATGGTTGTTTGTAAACTTGCTGTCTACATATCCGTTCTGTGGAACGGCGGGGTCGGGCAGTGTCAGAATTGTACTGAAGTTGCGGAGACTATCGAACGAACGCTGAATGCTCAATTGTTTGATAGATGAGCCGTAGGGGTTTGACCAGCTGATGATTACCTTGTCTGCCGTCCTGGTCACCACCGTGAATTTCGGAAGTGTATCCTGTGCGAAGGAAAATAGGGACGAAAAAACAATTACCAGGAAAATGCCTGTCTTTCGATACATACAATACTAACGTTGGGATGGCGAAACTATTTCCGAGTGGCAAAGATAAGGGGGAGGGATCGGTTGCCCTGCAATCCACCGCTATGAATAGCCAGGACTTTACTATTTGTGGGAAAATAGTTGTTTTTTAACAGCTCATTTATTCCAAACATCAGCTTACCTGTGTAGACAAAGTCGGTCGGGATGCTCGTCTTTTCATAAAACTCCTCCATAAATTTCAGCAGCACTTCATTTTTCCGTGCGTAGCCGTTAAAATGGAAGTCATGTATAAGAGTCGTGTTTCTGTTTTCGGGAGATTCCCTTATTCCCTTGAGGACAACGATTCCGATGATCTGCTGGTCTGGAGACACAGCGCCTGCGATTCCTTTCAGCATTGTCCCGGTTCCCCACGCACAGGCGATATGGGTGTAGCTGCTAAGGTCGTGCAGCGTTGCTATTTCTGCCGCACCTCTGATGCCTTCCGACCCGGCGCCGCCTTCCGGTATGAGGAACGAGTGAGGATTTTGCTCTTTGATCAGGTCGGTCAATTCTTTTTCGGAACGCTGGCTGTAGTCGGCGCGACTTAAAAATTCCAGTTCCATGCCATATTCCATCGCATCAAGGAGAGTGGGAGAGATTTGTTGGGGTTTTTCTCCACGGATATATCCTTTGCTGCGCAGGCTGGCCTTTGCCGCCGCATAGGCGGTTGCGTGTATATGGTTGCTGTATGCACCGCCAAAAGTGACAATACCCGTACACTGCTTTTCAATAGCAAGTTGCAGGTAGTATTTCAATTTAAACCATTTGTTGCCCGAGACAATGGGGTGGATCAAATCCAGCCTGAGTACATCCCAGATGATATCCGCGCCACCATAAACTGCGGGCGGCACTGTCTGGATACAGGCTGCAGACAGGTCAGGATCCGCTGTCAGTAATATATTCATGGGATGATTTGTTCCACAACTTTATTTTATATTTTCGTGCGGACAAAAAAAATTAAAAGATGCAACAACCAACCCTATTGATTTTAGCGGCAGGCATGGCTTCAAGATACGGCAGTATGAAACAGATTCAGTCGTTTGGACCAGGCGGTGAAACTATCATGGATTATTCGATTTACGATGCCATCCGTGCCGGATTTAAAAAGATTGTGTTTATCATTCGCAAAGATTTTGAGAAAGATTTCAAGGATATTTTTGAGCCAAAGCTTAATGGCAAGGTGGCAACAGACTATGTGTTTCAGGAATTGAGGGCGTTTACTGACAGTTTTGATGTGCCTGCGGATCGGACAAAGCCATGGGGTACGGCGCATGCGGTTCTTTGTGCAAAGGATGCGGTGAAAGAGCCTTTTGCAGTTATTAATGCCGACGACTTTTATGGCCGTGATGCATTTGAAAAAGCGTATACATTTCTTACTACTGATTGTAATGAAAAAGTCTATTCAATTATTGGTTATGATTTGTTGAAAACACTTTCAGAAAACGGCACAGTGAATCGTGGCGTTTGCCAGGTGGATGGGGAAGGAAACCTTACCGCCATTGCAGAGCGTCTGAATATTTCGATGCAGGATGGCAAAATAATCTGTGATGACAACCAGGAGCCAAAGGAGTTACCGGTTCATTCGAGTGTATCGATGAATTTCTGGTGTTTTCATCCTTCGATTTTTCCTTACTCTGAAAAATTGTTTCACGAGTTTCTTTCAAAAAATATCAATGCCCCAAAATCTGAATTCTTTATTCCGATTGTGGCCGATGAATTTATCAATAGCAAGACCGGTGTGATCAAGGTCATCCCGACATCTGCGCAGTGGTTTGGAGTAACGTACAAAGAAGATGCCCCAGGGGTTAAGTCGAGTCTCGATGCCTTGGTGGATAGCGGGGAGTATCCGGAGAAGTTGTGGAGTTAGGGGATTGGTTATTGGTTTGTCATTTCGACTCCCATCGCGAAGCGATGTGGGTGGAGAAATCCCCAGCTATTACTCCGAGTACCGGCAGGGGATGCCTCGGCTTCGCTCGGCATGACCGCACCAAACCATCACCAGTCAACTGACCAACTAATCTCAATATATTTTCACCAGGAAAACGCAGTCTTCAATTTTCTTGATCTGCTGCACCCTGTCCATTCCTTTTACTGAAGTGTTGTTGCTGATCTTCAGATGCGTAGTGCTGTCTTCCTTTCTTACGTCTTCAATGGTGCGGAAAATGTTGTTTGCTGTTACGGCAAAGACGAATCCCTGTGCCTGGAGCTGACGGGTACTCAGTATCCCAATCACTTCTCCATTCTTATTGAATACAGGTCCGCCACTGTTTCCGGGATTGGCGGCCACTGCAATCTGGCAACTCATTGTATCGCCGTTAAAACCTGTTTTGGCGCTCATATATCCTTCGCCATATACTATCTCGTCTCTTGGAAATCCGAGTGTAAATATCTGTTCGCCCAGGTCAGCACCGGTTTTTTTGAAACCATAAGGAAGACTTAGAAATTCCTTAAAATCCGCATCTTCTATCTTTAATATGGCGAGGTCACGGTCATTGTCTACCCTGACCAGTTTCACTTTAAACTCCTGGCCTTTGTTATTTTGTACCAGAATGGTTGACGCAGACTTTACAACGTGTGCATTGGTGACCAGGTAACCTCTGGGGTCAATGAGAAAGCTGGTACCGCCCGATTTGAGGGGGATGTCGACGGGAGCTTTGGTCGGCTTCACCTCGGCATCGATTTTCCGGTTGAGCCTGTTTTCCATCGCGCGTACTTTGGTATTTACGAGCTGCTCTACATTGGGAGTGGTCCTTGGAGTAAAATAGGCAACCAGTCCACTGATCGTAATGGCGGTAACGCCCGCTACAGCAGCAGCTACAGACCATACCTTGCGGTATTTCTTAAACATGTCAACCACCTTGGTCTTAGGAACTTCAACCTTTATTTCTCCGGTTTCCATCAGATGGTTATGGGTATCATGCAGGCTGCCGCGCAGATTTTTGTGGTCACCATATATATTAAGCTGGCTTAAAAAAATGGTGTGTTCTACCACGAGCTGGTCAACGGCAGGGTTGGCCCGACGCAAATCTTCAAAAGCCGCTTCTTCAGCAGGCTCCATTTCACCTCTTACGAAGCGTTCGATTGTGTCTAAAAGTAAAATTTCTTCCATTTACCGTTTTTTATATTGGGCGAAAAAAAGTTTTTTCAACCTCATTAAGCACTTGTATTTCTGATTCTTGGCGTTATCGGCATTTGTGTAACCAAAATGCCCCGCTATCTCCGACATATTCTTCTTCTGCAGATAATAGGCCTCGAGCAAACTCTTGCACGGCTCTCCAAGATTCATCATTGCTTGCTCCATATGCCCAAACTCCAGGTTTCGCTCTTCATGCGATTCTATTTCTTCTTCTATCTGCACTGTGTCAGCAATTGCACCGATTTCTCCCCTGTATTTCTGCATCTGCTGCAACCGCTTCAACCATAAACGCCGGCAAACAGAGTAGAGATATGTCTTTATCTGACAATTGAGCTCAAAACTGCCGCTTTTCACCTTCTCGTACAGAACAATAATTCCTTCCTGAAATATATCCCTCGCGTCGTCGGCAGTGCCGTTGTTGTTGATTATCAACGACTGAACCATTCCAAACTGAAGTTTGTAGATGGTTTCAATGGCCTGCTTGTCGTTTTTCGCCAATCCTTCCAATAATGCTAATTCCTGCGGATCCGTTGTCACTCTTGAACCTATTTTAATACTCAAAATAACAAATAGTAACCCAAAGGGCATCTGTTAAAAATCTTTTTAGAAGGAGGGGGTTACCTTTTCCCGGTTTGGGTATTAACCTCAAACCATTATTTCATAAATACAAAATCAAACAAATGAAAAAGCTTCTTTTCGTTTTAGCAATCGCAGCAACTGTAACAGCTTGTAACAATGAGGCAGGCGAAGGTACAGGAACTGATACAACTGCAGCTCCAACTCCAGATACTACTGTTGTTGTTGCTCCTGATACTACAGTTGTAGTGGGTGCTGACACAACCAAGGTTGACACTACCAAGAAATAATCATTTTTTCATATGGCAAGCAATCGTTAGAGGCCGTCCTGTTCCCAGGATGGCTCTTTTTTTGCCACAAGGTCACATATGCTCTTTTTCTCTAATACCTTGAGCATATTGTCCCTTACCTGTATCATGGTATTGTGCAGACCGCAGTTCTCTTCATCACAATTCCTGCATTTTTCGTAAAAGTTCAGACTCACACAAGGCAGCAGCGCAATCGGGCCATCCAGCAAACGCATCACTTTAGCCAGCGAGACATCTTTCGGCGCAGCCGCAAAATAATATCCGCCTCCCTTGCCTTTCTTGCTCCCCAGAATGCCTGCTTTCTTCAAATCCAACAGGATATTCTCCAGAAATTTCAACGGGATCTGCTTATTCTCGGAGATTTCCGAAATCAGGACCGGCCCCTTGTCCGCATGCTGGCTCAGATAGAGCAAAGCCTTGAAAGCATACTGTGTTTTTTTAGAAAGCATTTGTCCCTTTTTTAAATCAGCTTGTGTTCGTAAGCATATTTTACCAGCCCGACCACACTCGACGTTCTCGTTTTTCTGAAAATATTTTTTCGATGCGTCTCCACCGTTCGCTCGCTGATAAACAGAGAATCGGCAATCGACTTATTGCTAAATTCTTTTTCTATCAGCCTGATGATCTCTAACTCTCTGTCTGTCAATCCTCTATCCTCATTGTCCTTCTTCCTTATGCCTTCCTTTTCGAGCGAATCCAGCACTTCCGCACTGAAATATTTTCCCCCGCCCGATATCTTCTCTAAAGCCAATAACAACTCCTGCTTCCCAATGTTCTTGAGCACATACCCGGCAATGGCGGAATCATCCATCATTTCCCGAACGATGGCGCCCTCCCCATTCATCGACAGGGCCAGGATCCTGATTTTTGGAAATCGCTTCTTTACCATGCGAGCCAGTTCGCGACCATTGAGTTCGGGCATCATCACATCCGTCAAAAGCAGATCCACCTCCGTATGCTCCAGTATTTGCAACAACTCTTTGGGCCGGTTCACGTCCGCCACTATCACAAAGCGGTCATGTCCCTCCAAGAGCGATTTCAATCCATCGATCACAATCTGATGGTCATCGACTATCGCTATTTTAATCTTAGTTTCCATGGTATTATTTGCCAACACGTGCACTAATTTAACGGAATTTACCAAAGCGGACTACACCTCTTTGACGGGAATATGAATCGCCACCAGCGTTCCCTTTCCTTTGCCAGTGTCAAACTCCACCGTGCCTTTTAAAAATTCTATCCTGCTTCTTATATTTTTAAGGCCGATGCCTTCGCCGCCGACAAGGCGGCTCATATCAAAACCCCGCCCATTGTCCTCAATACTTACACTCACTCCTTCGGCATCCCTTATGATGGAAATGTCAAGACGCGCGGCATCGGCATGGCGAATCACATTGTTCACCGATTCCTGTATGACGCGGTAGAGCACCGATTCTGTCTGACTGTCCAGCCGCGTTTCCAACCCTTCTGTATGAAGGCTCATTTTCAATTTTCCCGCGTCAATCTTGGCGATGAAATCTCCTACTGCTTTTGCAAGTCCGCTTTCAGCAAGTGCGTTTGCCATCATGCTATGGGAGACGCTGCGCACTTCGCGACAACTGTCGTCCACCAGTCCGATGATTTTTTCCACCTTTAGCTTCCGGGAGTCGCGGTCGCCGGTGAATTCAGATTCGAGTGACGACAAATTCATTCTCGCCGCACTCATCATCTGACCGACGCCATCGTGCAGATCCCGCGCTATCCGCTGCCGCTCTTTTTCTTCCGCTTCCATTACCGCTCTCGCGGAAAGGTCCTGCTGCTTGATCATTTCTTCCTGCAATCTTGCCCGCTGCCGCAGCTGGTGACGATTGTAAAACAACCATGTGATTGCTGCTGCAATCACGATCAAACCCAGTATGGTCCAAAGCCGGACGTTTTGTTTATGAATGGTGAGTTGCTGTATCGCAATCTGCTGTTCTTTTTTTTCGGTTTCATATTTTGTCTGCATCTCGGCGAGTGCAGATGGATTCGCATCGGCGTACAATGAATCTTTCAGGGCATTCAGTTTCTTATAGACTTCACCGGCCTCCCTGTACCTGGCGGCGGCTTCATAGTTGGCTGCCATCGACTGATAGATCATGGGCATTTTTGCCGAAAGTTCATTTCCTTCAGCAATCTTCAGGGCGCTGTCGCAGATTGCCAATCCCTCTTTGGTGCGACCAAGCCTGGCGTACAACTCAGCCATGGCGGCCATATCAGAGACTATGAAAAAAGGGTCGCCCTGTTTTTCTCTGATGGGTTTTGCTTTTATAAAATAAGTGAGCGCCTCTTCGTATTTTTTTTCATGGGTCAGAAAGGTTCCCATGATATTCAGTCCGTTTGCGTGCGCGGCAACATCGGAATATTTTTCAGAAACGGCAATGCCAATCTTTGCATACTTGTAGGTGGAGTCGTATTGCAAGAGCGAACCGTAGCAGGATGCGATATTATTGTATACCGCGCCATACTTGTCTTCTATGCCATTTGCATTCAGCAGGCTGATGACCTCCTTGAAGTTTTCGATTGCCTGGGGATACTGATTCAATTCCATCAGCACCCAGCCAATATTGTTCCTTGCTTTGAAAGCAGATATTTTATCGCCGATTTTATCCGCAGATTTGAGTGATGAATAAAACCAGGCGCTTGCATCTTTCTGGCGGTTCAGTTTCATGAGGCTGAAGCCTGCAAGTGAACTCGTCTTTGGCAACAGGTCGATCTGTACATTTTCCTGTGTGAGCAGTTTGAAATTCTTTTCGGCCAGTGCCAGTGCCTGCGCAGATTTTCCGGTGTTGTTGTAATAAAAACCGAGATAGAGTTCTGCCCAGGCAGTATTTAGAAAGTCTTTGTCTTTTTTTGCAAGTTCCAGCAGTGTTGTCGCATTCACCAGGAGGCTGTCCATATTGCCGGTACGGTGCTTTTCACAAAGCTGAATCAGCCTGGCTTTTTCATTGGCAGGGGTGTCGGCGGCTACGGCCGGAAACAGTTGTCCCAGTAATAATACAATTAGAAATATTCTCATCGGAGCGGCGGGGTTAAAGTCCAAGGACTTCCTGCATGCTGAAGATACCCTTTTTGTCTTTGATATATTCTGCTGCCAGAACGGCGCCGGTAGCAAATCCTTCGCGGTTATTGGCGGTATGAATGATCTCGATGCTGTCAATCGAAGACTCATATTTTACCATATGGGTGCCGGGGGCGGGATCAATCCGCTCGCTGGTGATTTGCAGTTGGTCAGGGTCGGTGGTAAGTTCATTTACCCAGCCTTTTTTTCGGCGGAGATGTTCGAGGACCTGTTCGGCCAGCGTTACTGCTGTGCCGCTGGGTGCATCTTTTTTTTGCGTGTGATGAATCTCGTGCATGGTTATATTGTATTCATCATGCGTATTCATGAGAGCGGCCAGCTTTTTATTCAGTTCAAAAAATATATTTACGCCCACGCTGTAGTTGCTGCTGTAAACCATGGCGCCTTCTTTGAGATGCACAAATTTTACCACTTCATCCCAATGTGAAAGCCAACCGGTGCTGCCGCACACGAGTGATATGCCCGCCTCGATACATTTTACTACGTTGTCAAATGCGGTATGCGGACTGGTAAATTCTATGGCAACATCTGCCTTTGAAAGGTTTTCGGGTGTGAAGTCATCCAGGTTATTGATATCGATGGTAAGTGTTATAGTGTGACCTCTTTTTACAGCGATCGCTTCTATGGCACGGCCCATTTTACCATAGC
>JACMLD010000211.1 GCA_014379785.1 Chitinophagaceae bacterium | reverse complement strand
GGATGGGCTTACTATCGCGATAATAATTATGCGATACTGAAAAGAAGTGATGTCCTGGAAGTCATCAGCGCGGGTTCATTTAATATTTGCATCGGTGGCACTCATGGCAAAACGACCATCACTACCATGGTAGCACATCTGCTGAGGCATACCGGTTTTGGGTGCAATGCTTTTCTTGGTGGTATTTCGGTAAACTATGATACCAATTTCTGGAGCAGTGACAACAATGTCTCCGTGATCGAGGCCGACGAATACGACAGAAGCTTTCTGAAACTGAGTCCGGATATAGCGGTAGTATCTGCGATGGATCCCGACCATCTGGACATCTACGGAACAGCAGAATCGCTCGAAGATGCCTTTATTGCATTTGCAGGCAAGGTGAGAGCAGAAGGTTTATTACTGAGCAAATTTGGTTTGAAAAGAGGTCGCGAACTCAAGGCCCCACAACAGCTTACCTACAGCGCTCAGAATGAGGCAGCAGATATTCATACGCGGAATATCCGCATGAATGATGGTTCCTACCATTTCGATCTTGCAGTAGACGGCAAACTGATTGACAAGCTCGTTCTCAACATGGGAGGTATGCACAATGTCGAAAACGCTGCAGCTGCAATTGCCATTGCATCCCGGTTAAAAATAAAAGACGATGCCATCCGGCTTGCCATTGCTGAATTCAAGGGCGTCAAAAGAAGATTCGAATACATTATTAAAAATGAACGGCTGGTGTTTGTGGATGATTACGCACACCATCCCGAAGAGTTGAGAGCACTGATAACTGGAGCCCGGTCTCTTTTCAACGGAAGAAAATGTACCATCGTTTTCCAGCCACATCTTTTCAGTCGCACAAAAGATCTCGCGGATGATTTTGCAGCAAGTCTTGATCTGGCGGACGAAATTATTTTACTGCCCATCTATCCCGCGCGCGAGTTACCGATGAAAGGAGTAAGCAGCGAGATGATAGTGGAACGGATGAAAAATAAACATATCGCGGTTGTCGCAAAAGAGAAGTTGGTGGAATATTTGAAAACAAATTTTGCGGCAAAACAAAATCGTGAATTTCCTGAATTGCTCATTACCGCCGGGGCTGGTGATATTGACGCCATGGTTGAACCGATAAAAAATATACTGAATGGGAATTAAGAACAATATCCGCAAGCTTCTTGTCCTGGTGGCGTGGATCGTCACCGGTGGTACTGTGCTGGTATTGCTTATAGCCGCCATCAGCAACAAGAATCACAAGACCTGCAAAGGAGTAGAAATCAATATCACCGGGGTGCAGGAACATGTCTTTCTCGATGAAAAAGACATTATGCAGGTCATTGCTGCGGGTCAGAATAATCCACCGGAAGGAAAGATCATTACAAATTTTGATCTTGCAAAGCTGGAGTCCGTTCTGGAAAGAAATATCTGGGTGAAAAAAGCAAACCTGTTTTTTGATAACAACCAGAAGCTGAGAGTGAACATCGAAGAACGCGAGCCGATAGCGAGAGTATTCACGGTTGCTGGCAGCTCATACTATATTGACAGTTCAGGTACCAGGCTGCCATTGAAGGATAAGATGAGCATCAAGCTCCCGGTGTTTACCAATTTCGCCTCCGAAAAATCCTTTCACAGAGGAAAGGACAGTCTCGTGTTGGAGGGAATAAAGAAGATCGCTGGTTTTTTACAATCAGACCCTTTCTGGCTCGCACAGGTGGCACAGATTGATATCACTGCAGCCGGCAATTTTGAAATAGTACCACTGGTAGGAAATCATATCGTGATGTTTGGTGATGGCAACGATTGCGCAGCAAAGTTTAAAAGACTGCTGGTGTTTTACAGGCAGGTGTCGGCAAAATATGGCCTTGAGAAATACAGCGTGGTAAATGTGCAGTATGATAAACAGGTGATAGGCACCAGGCGCGGTACTTACGGAAAAATAGACAGTCTGCAGACATTGAAAAATATTCAAAAGTTGATCGAGGCTTCACACAAGCTGCCGGTCGACACCATCAAACCGATCAGTACACAAACAACTAAAAACAACATACAACTATGAACAGCGAACAACCCATTATTGTTGGACTGGATATAGGCACTACAAAGATTGCCTGCATCGCGGGTCGCAAAAACGAATATGGCAAACTGGAGATCCTCGGGTTTGGCAGGGCCAATAGCAACGGTGTAAAGCACGGGCAGGTGCTCAACATCGATGAAACGATCAAAGCTATCCGGGCGGCGCTTGATAACTGCTATGCTTCAAATCCAAATCTTGATATCAGCGAGGTATATGTTGGCATTGCAGGTCACCATATTAAAAGCCTGCAAACCCGTGGCGACATCGTAAGACACGACAACAACGAAGAGATTACACAGCGCGAGATTGATCAGCTCGTAGCAGATCAATACAAAACCTATATTCCTGCGGGTGATCAGATCATCGATGTCATTCCCCAGGAATTTACGGTAGACAATTTTCAGAATATTCCCAATCCTATCGGATATGGCGGTGTGAAGGTGGGTGCAAATTTTCATATCATCACAGGCGACAAGAACGCCATCAGAAATATCAACCGCGCGGTTGAAAAAAGCAATCTGCAAACAAAGGACCTGGTGTTGCAGCCACTGGCATCATCCAGTGCCGTTATGGGTCATGAGGACATGGAAGCAGGTGTAGCTATCGTTGATATCGGCGGTGGCACAACAGATCTCGCAGTGTTTTACGAAGGCATTCTCAAACACACAGCTGTAATCCCCTTTGGTGGTGAAAACATTACCAATGACATCAAAACCGGACTCGGCGTTTTGAAAACACAGGCCGAGCAGATGAAGGTGCAGTTTGGGAGCGCGCTCGCGAACGAGGCGAAAGCAAATGCGTTTATCACTATACCCGGACTTCGCGGCATGCCTGCAAAAGAGATCAGCGTGAAAAATCTCGCAAACATCATCCAGGCAAGAATGAGTGAGATCATGGATTTTGTGACTTATCATCTCAAGCAGGTGGGTTTAGACAACCGCATGCTAAACGGCGGCATCGTGCTGACAGGTGGCGGTTCACAGCTCAAGCATCTTATACAGCTTACAGAATATGTAACCGGTCTCAATGCAAGAATCGGATTTCCAACCGAGCACCTGGCTGGTGGTCATATTGATGAACTTGCAAAGCCAACCTACTCAACATGTATCGGACTTATTCTGAAAGGATATGATGACTATGAACACCACAGAAAACAGTTTGAATCGTCATTCAGAAAAGTTGAAATTCCGGACGCGCTGAGACAGGCTCAGGTAGTGGAAGAAAAGGCAGATGTAGCAGAATCTGTAGCCGCTGAAAAAGTAAAACAGCGCAAGGGAATGAAAGACTTCTGGGGAAAATTCAAGGATGGCCTTATCGATTTGTTTAAAGAAGAAGAAGACAAGGCCCTCTGATAATCTGAAATACTACTAACCATTAATTCTATAAGTATGATACATTTTGATTTGCCGAAAGAAAAGTCGTCTATTATAAAGGTGATAGGCGTCGGTGGCGGAGGAAGCAATGCTGTCAACCATATGTACAGTCAGAATATTGAAGGAGTAAACTTCATCATCTGTAACACCGATGCGCAGGCAATAGCACAGAGTGATGTGCCCAACAAAATTCAGCTCGGACCGCACCTCACTCAGGGACTCGGCGCGGGCGCCAATCCACAGATTGGCAAGCAGGCCTGTGAAGAAAGCCTGGAAGAAATAAAAAGAATTCTTGAAGTCAATACAAAAATGGCGTTCATCACCGTAGGTATGGGTGGTGGCACAGGCACAGGTGGCGGTCCCATCATTGCGAAGATTTGCCAGGATCTCGGGATACTGACAGTCGGTATTGTTACAACTCCCTTTTCTTATGAAGGCAAGAAGAGACAGTTGCAGGCAGAGGAAGGGATCATGTCGATGAAACAGCATGTAGATACTTTGCTGGTGATCAGCAACGACAAGCTGCGTCATCAGTTTGGTAACCTCAAAATGAAGGAAGCCTTCGCCAAGGCAGACAATGTGCTCGCAACTGCTGCGAAATGTATCACAGATGTGATCAACAGCACCGGTCAGATCAATGTCGATTTTGCAGATGTATGCACAGTCATGCGCAACGGTGGCGTGGCAATTCTTGGCAATGCCGTTGCCGAAGGAGAAAATCGTGCTCAGCGTGCAATTGAAGAAGCCCTGAATTCTCCGTTGCTCAACGACAATGAAATCCGCGGCGCAAAATGGATCCTCATAAATATCAATTCTTCCGAGGGTGACCATGAGTTTACCATGGATGAAGTAGAGATCATACAGAATTACCTGCTGAGCCAGGCGGGCGAACATACCGATGTGATCCTAGGTTTGGGGTACGACAATTCGCTGGGAGATAAAATCGGAATCACCCTCATCGCTACAGGATTTGAATACAAGGATCCTTTCAATAAAAAGCAGTTCAAAAAAGAAGAACCAAAGAAAGAAGAGAAGATTGTGATGATGCTCGATATGGAAAAAGAAGTGGCAGCATCCAAACCCATTGCCCAGTCACCATTTCAACCGATGGCAGCAGTAAAACAGTTTGCATTGCCTCCGGACGAGCGGATAGACGAAGAAGTTGCGGAAATGCCTGATTTGCATGATGATCTGCAGCCGATTCTGACGGAAACAGAGCCTGTTTATTATGGCCCGAATGTGACTTTTACTAGTAAAGATGACAGTAAAAATACTGTGGAGAATAAAGAGGAGCCTACCTATATGGAGTTGGTATATTCGCAACCATCGGCAGAAATTCCTGTTATTCAGGCGGCTCCCCCAATCAGTATCGACGATGAGTTTTCTGAAAATAATTCTCCTGCGTCTGCAGCGTCGGGAGGATACTTGGCCAAGCCTTCCAATATTTATGCAGAACCGCGGTCGGCAGATTCTGCCAGCTCCGAACAGATGATTCCTCCTGTGAAGCAACCCATCTTTCAAGAACCTGTGCAGCCATCGGTTCAAAAAGAAGAAGAACCTTCTTTCGAACTGCAACTGGTAATTAAAGATGAACTTCCGGCGGCGGATGAGCCTCGGGCACTCCAAACTCAAAACCAACAAACCTCTTTGGCTGAGGAACCAGCTTTGCTGGACGAAGCAGAGGAACAAAAACGTCGTGCTGTTGAGCGGATACAGAAATTACGTAACCTGTCGTTCAACATAAATGCATCTGACGCCAATAATGAGTTTGAAACTGTGCCGGCATACATCCGCCGCAATTTGGAACTTTATAACACGGTCAGCCCCGCTGAAAATTTTTACAGCAATTATGAAGTGAAGGCAGATGAGAACAACAGTGCACAAATCAGCACGATCAATACCTTCCTCGATGGCAAAAAACCGGATTAAAGAATATAGTTGTAGTTTTTAGTTGTTTGTATCCTAACGAAAGGATAGTTGTAACCCTCCCCGGATTCATCCGGGGAGGGATTTTTTTGTTATTGCCCTAAATCCTTGTATAGCCTATATTTGACGAAATTTGATCCATGAATCTTTTGGAGGTACGCCATCTGAAAAAGTATTACGCCACTCAGAAGGCGGTTGACGATATCAGCTTTACGATTGCACCCGGTGCCGTATTCGGCTTGCTGGGACCAAACGGTGCAGGCAAGACCACACTTCTGCGAATGATTACGGGTATATTCTATCCCGATGAAGGAGAGATAATTTTTGAAGGAAAGCCTTTCAAACCCGAAGAAGATATTCTGCGCATCGGCTACATGCCAGAAGAGCGCGGCCTTTACAAAAAAATGAAGATAGGGGAGCAGGCAATGTACCTCGCACAGCTCAAGGGTTTGAAAAAGGCCGATGCCTCAGCCAAAATCAAAGACTGGTTTACCCGGTTTGGAATGGAGTCGTGGTGGGGTAAGAAAGTGGAAGACCTGAGTAAGGGTATGCAGCAGAAGCTCCAGTTTGTGATAACGGTGTTGCACGAACCAAGCCTGATTATTCTCGACGAACCCTTCAGCGGTCTCGACCCCGTCAATTCCAACCTCATAAAAGAAGAAATATACAAACTTGCTAAAAAGGGATGCACCATCATTTTCAGTACGCACAGAATGGAGCAGGTAGAAGAAATCTGCGACCAGATCATTCTTGTAAACAAAGGCAGAAAGGTGCTTGATGGGCCCGTCGATGAGGTGAAACGTCAGCACAAGGAAAACCTGTTTCATATCGGGCTGAATCAAATCCCTGCAGGCATTGACAGCCGCGGGTTTGAAGTGGTACGAACAGAAGAGAAAGGCCTCGTGATAAAAATGATGGAGGGTGCCAGTACAAATGAGTTGTTACAGTATTTTATCTCGAGAGATGCCTACATCACCGAGTTTCATGAGATTCTTCCCTCGCTCAACGAGATATTCATTAAACAGGTGGAAGGCACTGCAATGTCAAGACAATTTCAGAAGGTTCAGTAAGAAAATACAAAACATCGTATGAACAAGATTTGGCTCGTCATAAAACGCGAATATTTTACAAGAGTAAGAAATAAGACTTTCATCCTGTCTACCTTTCTGACCCCACTTCTTTTTGCAGGAGTGATTGGTATTATCATTTTTATCACCATCAGAAATACTGATAAGGAAAAGATTGCTGTTATAGACAATTCAGGCACATTCAAAGTGAAGTCGGACAGCGTAAAGTCAATAAAGTTTGAACTCAATCCAAAGGTTGATACTTCGAACTTTTCAAAAGAGGGCTATTCAGCCATCCTCTTTTCACCCCAGACCGGCATCAATAAAACAACAAACTGGCAGTTGTACTCGAAAAAGAATTTTGGCGTCATTGCCATTGATGCGGTGAATGATAAAATCAGCCGTGAAATTGAAAACGATTTGATGATGGCCCGGTTTCAAAGCGGCAGTTCAGCAGTCGATTCCATCAAAAGCGTTGCAAACAATATCAAGGTAGAACCCAATATCATTGGACAAGGTTCAAAGGTGGAAAAGGGCAACTCTGCCGTGGCATATGGAGTAGGATATGGAGCGGGATTTCTGATCTATATCACACTGTTTATTTATGGCGCCATGGTGATGAGGGGTGTAATGGAAGAAAAGACAAACAGAATTGCTGAAGTGATCATCTCCTCTGTAAAGCCTTTTCAGCTGATGATGGGAAAAATCATCGGCATCGGTGCAGTTGGACTCACACAGTTTCTGATGTGGATCATACTCGTTACTGTATTCTCATCGATTCTTACTGCTTTCATCCCGCCTGAGTTGCTTTCGCAGGTGGAGGAAGCAAACAAGACCATGCCTGGTGGCGCTATGGGTATGCAGGGCAGCGATGCCATGATTGGCCTGGCAAACGCTACACATACTTTGTCGTCCGTCAACTGGTGGTTGATCGTAGGCTGTTTTATCTTTTACTTTATTGGAGGATATCTCTTTTATGCTGCACTTTTTGCAGCCGTTGGGAGTGCAGTGAATGAAGATCCGCAGGATGCACAGAGCCTGATGTTTCCCATCACTATGCCAATCATTCTCGCCATTGTCATCATGATCAACGCAATTACCCATCCGGAGAGTTCGCTTGCCACCTGGAGCAGTATCATTCCCTTCTTCTCGCCAATTGTAATGATGGCGCGCATACCGTTTGGTGTGCCCGGCACAGTCCCTTACTGGCAGCTGGGTCTGAGTATGGCCTTATTGATAGCTGGTTTCCTTTTCACCACCTGGCTCAGCGCAAAAATCTATCGCACCGGCATCTTACTCTATGGCAAAAAAGCCACCTGGAAGGAAATGTGGAAATGGGCTTTTAGGAAATAGGGGAGAAAAGAAAGTTGGCGGTTGGCAGTTTGCAGTTTAAAGGTCCAGCGCGAAATGCGGTGAGTCCGTTATGTTGAGCGCAGTGGGACATTACGGCAGTTATTTACAGTAATAGCGGTGGATTTTAGCACTCTCATCGCCGCCCCGATCGGGGTCCTTGAAATGACGTTTACTCAACGCTGCCTCCATAAACCATAAACTGCCAACCGCCAACTTTCTTTCCTCCCCCTAAAAAAACGGGGCCTAGAAAAGCCCCGTTACACAACAACATGAGAAAACTAAAATCTTAAAGCCACTCGCCGTCTTCCTTTTCTTTCTGGATTTTTACATCCTCCTGCTTGAAATATTTTTTATATTTTTCTGTCACCTTTGCGGGTTGGGTTTTTCCGTCAATGATCAACTCACCCTTCCGGTATTCGATTTTATAATTTTCATTTTTTTTGATGAGGCCATCGTTCTGCATCTCTGTCACCATTTCCTTGTAGGCCTTCATTTCTTCTTTTGCCTTTAGCATATTCTTTTTCGCATTTTCCATTTCACCTTTAAAATCCTGCTTCATAGCTTCTTCCAGATTTTTCTTCGCACGCATCATTTCTTCTTTCATTTTGAACTGCTCTTCTTTCATGCGTTCCATGCTGCGCTCAATGTCTTCCCTGACCTTATTCATATCCATCTTTTTCATTTCTTCCATGGCCAGGCGACTGTTTTCCATTGCCTTCTGCATCTGTTGTTCCATTTTTTTGCTGTCCAGGCTATTTTTTGCTTCAGCCATAGCGCGCTTCATATCCTGATTCATTTTTTCCCAATCCACCTTTTGCAACTCTGACTGTGCCAGTCTGACTTTTGCCATATCCAGTTCCTGCATTGCCTTCTCCAGCTGAAGGTCAATCTTCTCCTCGCTCATCTTTTCAATCGCCTGCTGCATTTCCTTTTTCACTTTCTCCCAATCCTTTTTACTGAGCTGAGTCTCGAGGTTCGCCAGCGCTTCTTCAAGCTGGGCAATGTTCTTATCCAGGTCGCCATCGATCACAGTTCGATTGCTGCGAACAACCTTTTTCTCTTTTTTTGGAATGGTATCGGTGAGGACTCTTGTTCCGCCCACTCCATCATGATCAAACCAGGCAATACTGGCTGCGCCAATTAGGATTATGGATACTCCAAGAATCCACCGTCCGGCATTTTCAAATCTTTGCATAAAATTATTTTTAGGTGATATTACGAATTCGTTCGTATAAACATACGATGGATTTCGTAAAATGTTGCACAGCTTCCGCCAAAATATTTTAAAATGATTTTTTTTGGTGTTGAAAGGCAAAAAAAAGGCCGTCCAAACGGACGGCCTTTACCACTTGAAAATTTTATTATTGAACGCCGGTCAGCCGCAGGGGCGAAGGCATCAGATCAAACATCATATCGTCTTCAGCCATCGTCACATTCAGCATATAAGCTTCGCTGCTCTTCAAAACCACTTTCTCACGGATGACTTTCTTAAAACCATCTTTCTCAAAAACAAATTTGTAGGTACCCGGCTTTAAATCAGTCAGACTGAAATTGCCATTGTTATCGCTGATGACGACTTTCTCTTTCTTTGAAATGTTATAAGCCGTAATAGATACGTCTTTGATTGGTTTGCCGCTCTCTGCATGAATCACATTGCCTGACATGTCAGGATCATTTTTGCTGCAAGTGCCGGGAGGATTTTTTGCTAACGCAAAAACGCTGCACAAAAGGCAGGCGATAAGCAGTAAGAGGGGTTTATTTTTCATGAGATGACAGTTTTCCAGAATAAAGTTAATAATTTAAAATGGGATTTTTTACTGCGTATGAAAATTCTTCCCAAACTTCTTTTACAACTTCTGCTGCCGGCTTGATTTCCTTTACCAACGCACTTATCTGACCTATCTCCAACTCGCCATCATCAAGGTTTCCTTCAAACATTCCCAATTTGGCTCTGGCCCTTCCCAACAAGATAATCAGCTCATCCACACTGGCACCGCGAGCTTCCGCCTCCACTACCTGCTGAAAGAATCTATTCTTCATCAGTCGCACAGGGACAACTGACTTAAGACTCAGTTGTGTATCACCTTCGCCGCTTTCGATTACAGCTTTTTTAAAGTTATCATGTGACGATGCTTCGGGCGTTGCAACAAAGCGGGTGCCCATCTGCACACCTTCCGCGCCAAGCACCATAGCGGCCAGCATCTGCCGGCCCGTTGCAAAACCACCTGCAGCGATAACGGGAATCTTTACTGCATTCACGACTGCCGGTATCAGCACCATTGATGTGGTTTCTTCCCTGCCATTATGCCCGCCCGCTTCAAACCCTTCCGCCACCACTGCATCGCAACCAGCATCCTCGGATTTCTTTGCGAATTTGCTGCTGCTCACCACATGCACAACTGTTATTCCTTTTTCTTTTAAAATGCCTGTCCAGGTTTTTGGGTTGCCCGCCGAAGTAAAAACAATGGGAACCCTTTCTTCAATTATGATATCCATATGCTTGTCGATGTCCTTATACAACAAGGGCACGTTGACCGCAAAAGGTTTGGATGTGGCGGCCCGGCATTTTCTGAGATGATCTCGGAGCACATCGGGATACATACTGCCGCTTCCAATCTGACCCAATCCGCCCGCATTGCTGACAGCGCTCGCAAGTTTCCAGCCACTTGCCCATATCATTCCGGCCTGCACCAGCGGGTAGTCTGTGCCAAATATCCGCGTGACCCGATTACTAAAATTCTCCATGGTCTGATCTTGGTATTTATAAAGATACTGGTTGTAAAAACCCATCTATCTACATTTTTGTATTTTGCACGCCATTTTATTATATGAAGAAACAATTGAAACGAGAAGCGCTGGAATATCATTCCAAAGGAAGGCCCGGGAAAATAGAAGTAGTGCCGACAAAAGAGGCCAAAACACAGAGGGACCTTTCGCTTGCCTATTCCCCTGGTGTAGCAGAGCCCTGTCTGGAAATTGCAGAAAATATTGAAAATGTATACAAGTACACGGCGAAAGGAAATCTGGTTGCCGTTATCAGCAACGGCACGGCTGTGCTCGGACTCGGCGACATCGGCCCTGAAGCCAGCAAACCCGTGATGGAAGGAAAGGGAGTGCTTTTTAAAATCTTTGCAGACATCGACGTATTCGACATTGAGATAAATGAAAAAGATCCGGAGAAATTTGTACAGATTGTCAAATCGCTCGAGCCAACTTTCGGCGGTATCAACCTGGAAGACATCAAAGCGCCTGAATGTTTCTATATAGAAACAAAATTGCGCGAACAGATGAAGATCCCGGTTATGCACGACGATCAGCATGGCACCGCAATCATCAGCGCAGCAGCCCTTCTCAACGCCCTCGAATTGCAGAAAAAGAAAATCGAGAAAGTCAGAATCGTCGTCAATGGCGCAGGAGCTGCAGCAATGGCCTGCTCCAAACTATATGTGTC
>JACMLD010000210.1 GCA_014379785.1 Chitinophagaceae bacterium | reverse complement strand
ATTCTACAGCCTTTTTTCTCTTCTGTTTGGGATTGGATTTTCTGTGATTCTTACCAACAATGCAAAACGCGGCGCAAATGCCATTGCCATCTTTTACCGCCGCATGTTTATCCTGCTCATCATTGGCGCAATTCATCTTTTCCTTTTCTGGGAAGGCGACATCCTTTTTCTTTATGCAATGATCGGTATGCTGTTGCCCCTGTTCAGAAAAGCCAGTGACAGATCCCTCATCATAATGGCCCTCGCGCTGATCTGTGCACCTTTGCTCATTGATTTTATCAGCGTGCTCACCCAGGTTCGCACCGGTGAATATATTACTAACATGGCGATCGTGGTCGACAAGAAAACGGGTGTGCCGCTTGACGATTCTTTTGCCAGCTACCTTTTTAAAGAAGGCAGTGGATGGCATGAATGGCGAAACTGGCAGGCATCCGGATATCTCTACCGATACGGATATATTATTGAGAGCAATCGCATTCCCAAAGTGATTGGACTTTTTCTCCTTGGATTCTATGCCGGAAGAAAACTGATATTCCGCAGACTGGAAGACTATATGCCGCTCTTTAAAAAACTCCGCTTCTGGGGATTCGTTGCGGGCATACCGGGAAGTATTGCCCTGGCGTATGTATCTCTCGACAAATACCACGTGCCGCATAAACTGGGACTGATCGACACAGCCCTCTATATGCTGACGGTTGTGCCTTTATCACTTGCATATGTGTCAGCCATCTGTATTCACTGGCAACGCAGCAATGGTACAAGCTGGATGAAAATACTTGCTCCCATTGGCAGAATGGCCCTTACAAACTATTTCCTCCAAACGCTTTTTGGAATCTTTTTCTTTTATGGAGTCGGTCTGGGATTTGGAGGGAAAATCGGTCCAACCCTCTTCTGGCCGATAGCCATCGCTTTTTACATTCTGCAGATTTTTCTCAGTCGTTTCTGGCTGAGCCGGTTCAACTACGGCCCGCTCGAGTGGGTATGGAGACAATTCACTTATGGCAAACGACTGCCTTTGCTGAAAACAAAATAATTACTTGTCAAGCCATTTTTTAAAAGTAGGGGCCTTTTCCCGACTCACGTCAATTTCTGACGCACTCTGCAACACCAGTTTGACGCTGAGTTTTCCGGTAGGATTTGAATGAATGCTTTTTATCGCCGATTCATTCAGAATATACTGCCGGTTCGCACGGTAAAACCGCGCAGGATTCAGAAGTTCCTCTATTTCCTCCAGCGTCTCATAGTCGAGTATATGACGCTGATTTTCGAACGTACAGCAATAGATCAACTGATCGCGGACAAAATACGCAATCTCACTTGTCCGGACTGGCAACAGCACATTCCGGAAATTGACAATAAATCTCTCCTTGTATTGCACAGCAGGCGTGCCGGCAGCCAGCACAGAGATTAGTTCAGAAAAGTTTTCAGGGAGATTTGATTTTTTCTGACCAAGTTTTTTGCATTTCTCGACTGCGTTTTTCAGGTCATCTTTATTGACAGGTTTCATCAGATAATCCACACCATTTGATCTGAAAGCCTGTACCGCATATTCATCGAATGCGGTGGTAAATATCACCGGGCACTGTAGTTCGAATGACTGAAACAATTCGAAGCTGATGCCATCGCTCAATTGTATATCCATAAAGATGAGGTCGGGCTCGGCATTTTCCCTGAACCAGGTTCTGGCAGTCTTAAGGCTTGGCAGAACGGTTAGAATGCGCAGGTCAGGTGAAACCTCCTGCAATTTTTTTATCAGCTCCTTTGCTACGAGCGGTTCATCTTCGATTATAACAGCATTCATGCCCGGTGATGTATTTGCACGGTTTGAAAGGTAAGTATTCTATTGTACTTTATTCATGTACCAGTAACCGCCATTGTAATCACTGGTTCCAGTACCCCATGTTCCCGTAAGCTTGCTGTTGGCCTTGTCAAAATTGGCTATGATCGCAAAACTGCTTCCTCCAATGACACTGTACTTACCGGTGATTGATTTGTTGTCGTTATAAAACTCCCAGGTGCCGTCACCAATTTTGGTACCATTGGCATCCAGTCTTTCGAGAATTCCCCCTGCTTTGAAACGAAAACTAAACTGGCCGTTGTATGGATCACTGAGAACAGAAAATTTACCAGTCCATACACCTTCAATGGTTGCGGCAGGCCCCGGCTTTTGTTCTTTGCTCTTGCTGCAGGAGGCAAAGCTGATCAATAATACGAGTCCTGTAATAATTGCTTTGAATGACATGATTTGTGTTTGTAAGGTTTAATGATTAAGATATCCATGTAAATATCAGCCGGTCCATCATTCGCAAAAATTTTTAGAAAACCAGCAATCCGATATTTCCTGCGAAGCAGGCAAAACCGCCGATGAAGTGCGATCGCTTCAACCATAACCGAAGCAACTTCAAAAGGAAAAGAAAGGGCTTCAATCTGAAATTCTTGCCGGCCGATGACGGATAAATGATGTTTGCAGGCATTAAATCACCAATATGACTCCTCAACAAATTGCGATTGTAAAACAAAGCTGGCAGCTCTTTCAGGGTATCAATCCGGTGCTGGTGGGTGATGTATTTTATTCAAAGGTATTTTTGACGGACCCCTCGCTGAAGTCCATGTTCCATATTCCCAGGGATCAGCAATCACGCAAAATCATCGAAATGCTCAATGTGATTGTCGGGAGGCTCGACAGACTGGATGAGCTGAATGAAGACATCAGGCAAATGGCCATCAGACACAAAGGCTATGGTGTAAAAAACGAACACTATCAAACCATTGGAAACGCACTACTATGGACCCTGGAGCAGGGACTCGGCAAAGACTGGAACGATTCCACAGAAAATGCATGGAGCGAATGTTTTCGAAATATATCCACTGCAATGATGACAGCATCCGGTTAAAATACTATATCAATGGAATGGCTATCGAGAAAGTTTCAGCAGTTTCTTTCACGATCACTGGCCGTGATGAAAGATATTTGTACAAAGTCTGGAGGCTGTCCAAACCCTTGCGGTTGCTGCTGCTGACCTGCTCTTTGCGTTGCAGGTTATTGGACGCATACAGATAATTTTCATCTGCGGTAATCGTAACAATCAATGACGATTCTTTGTCGAGCCTGTTGTGCTTGATGGCATTTTCTATCAGCAGCTGAAATGTAACTGGCACAATTTTCTTCCCAAGCAACTCTTCCGGAATTTGCACAACCACAGACAAGCTATCCTCAAACCGGGTTTTGAGCAATGAAATGTAGTGAACCGCAAATGCTGACTCTTTCTGAAGAGTAACCAGTTGCGTTTCCTTATTCGTAAGAAGGTAGCGGTAGACGGCACTCAGCTGTTCAAGAAATTGTGAAGCGAGCTCGCGATTCTCATAGATGAGACTGTTGAGAGAGGTGAGACTATTGAAAAGAAAATGGGGATTAAACTGATTCAGCAGATTTTGGTACTGGATCTCTGTTTTATCGCGCTCAAGATGAGTAGCCTGCAACTGAAGACGGTGCAGGTTTTTGGCCTGATCGATCCGGTACCGGTAAAAAGCAAAGGCCAGAAACGCGATTACCAGTGCTATGACTCCAATAAACCATGCAGTCTTGTAGAACACCGTATCAATATGAATCTGCAGCATATGTGTCTCCACATTCCAGTTCGCCGGATCATGGCTCGCCTTGTAAAAAAACTGATAATCACCTCCGCGAAGATTGGTGTAGCTGATATTTCTGTCCTGGGTGTAGATCCATTCCTTGTTGAATGGTTCCAGCCGATACCCATAATATACTTTACCGGGATTTGAAAAATTATCAAGCGCAGTGAGCTGGATGGTAAAAAAGTCCTGATCGTATTTCAAGGAGATGCTTTTCACCTGCTCAAAATTCACCTTGGTTGCGATTGGGTCATTGAACACCTTAAAGTCGGTGATGTAAAGTCTTTGTGCGGCAAACTTTCTGCCCT
>JACMLD010000209.1 GCA_014379785.1 Chitinophagaceae bacterium | reverse complement strand
TATTTCTGGGATTTTGCGCACCCCGTCAGTGGACTGGCCAGAGAAAGAAGCAACGTGACCGACTACGGTCCTGAAGTGGTCACCACAGGCGGGACAGGATTCGGCATCATGGCAATCATAGTAGCTACCGAAAGAAAATGGATAACAAGAGATACTGCCGCAAAGCATCTGCTAAAAATGGTCCGCTTTCTGAATAAATCAAACAAATACCATGGTGTGTTTCCTCACTGGCTCAATGGTGCTACCGGGCTGACTATTCCTTTCAGTTCAAAAGACGACGGTGCTGATCTCGTTGAAACCTCTTATCTGTTTCAGGGTCTTCTCTGCGCAAGACAATATTTCAACGGACGCAGTCAGGCAGAGAACCAACTTCGCAACATTATCACATGGATGTGGAATGACGTAGAGTGGAACTGGCACACAAGAGGTGGCATAAGCGTGCTGTATTGGCATTGGAGCCCAAACAACGGGTGGAGCATGAACAATGAAATCCGCGGTTGGAATGAATGTCTCATTACCTACTTAATGGCAGCATCTTCTCCAAAATATTCGATAGACAGAGAAGCGTACAACCGGGGATGGGCCAACAGCAACTACTTCAAAAACGAACGAGAATACTACGGCATAAAACTTCCGCTGGGCTTTGACTATGGCGGACCTTTGTTTTTTTCTCAGTATTCTTTTCTCGGACTTGACCCGAACGGATTGAAAGACAAATTTGCAGATTACTGGATCCAAAACCTCAATCATACGCTGATCAACTACGAGCACTGCGTCCGCAATCCGAATAAGTTCAAAGGTTACGGACCCGAATCATGGGGATTAACGGCCAGCGACAGCTACCAGGGATATGCCGCGCATTCTCCCACCGAAGACCTGGGTGTCATATCGCCCACTGCAGCTTTGTCTGCTTTTCCATACACACCGGATAAATCTATGAAGGCGCTCAGACATTTCTACAATGATCTGGGTGATAAGATCTGGAGTGAATACGGTTTTACGGACGCATTCAACGAAACAAAAAACTGGTATGCAGACTCACACCTTGCCATTGATCAGGGACCCATCATAGTGATGATAGAAAACTACCGAACCGGACTGCTTTGGAAAACATTTATGGAAATTCCCGAAATTCAGACCGGCCTTAAAAAGCTTGGTTTCAAAAGTCCGCGACTAAACTGATAAAATGCGAACCGTCCTCCTGATATCGCTTAGTGTTTTCATCACCGTTATATCGTGTTTTTCGCAGGCGAAACCGGCGCAAAAAACATATTGCAACCCGATAAATATCGACTACGGTTATTGTCCCATACCGAACTTTACAGAATGGGGCAGACACAGGGCCACAGCAGACCCCGTGATAGTCGCATATAAAGGAGACTATTATCTTTTTTCTACCAATCAATGGGGATATTGGTGGAGCAGTGACATGCTCAACTGGAACTTCGTTTCGAGAAAATTTTTGAAACCATGGCACAAAGTGTACGACGAACTTTGCGCTCCGGCCGTTTGGGTAATGGGCGACACGATGATCGTATTCGGTTCAACCTACAGCTCAAACTTTCCCATCTGGATGAGCACTGATCCAAAAGGAAATCAATGGAAAGAAGCCATTGATTCACTTGCGATCGGTGGTTGGGATCCGGCATTTTTTACAGATGACGACGGAAAACTGTATATGTACAACGGCAGCAGTAACCGGTATCCGTTGTATGGGGTGGAGCTGGACAGAAAAACCTTTCAACCAAAAGGCACAAGAAAAGAAATGTACCTGCTCGAGGACTGGAGATATGGATGGCAGCGATTCGGAGAGTACCTCGACAATACATTTCTGGATCCTTTCATAGAAGGCGCATGGATGACAAAACACAATGGAAAATATTATCTCCAGTACGGCGCGCCCGGTACAGAATTTAGCGGATATGCCGATGGAGTGGTAGTGGGCGACTCACCACTCGGACCTTTTGTGCCACAGTCTGACCCCTTTTCTTATAAACCCGGCGGCTTCGCCCGGGGGGCAGGTCACGGAGCAACTTTCCAGGATCAGCAAAACAATTACTGGCATGTGTCGACGATCGCGATATCAGTAAAAAATAATTTTGAAAGAAGGCTGGGCATCTGGCCAGCTGGTTTTGACAAGGATGGTATAATGTATTGCAACACGGCCTTTGGCGACTACCCGCATTTTATTCCGGGTGCAGGCAAAGACAGTTACTTTGCCGGCTGGTGGCTATTGAATTTTAATAAGCCCGTCACTGTCTCTTCCAGCCTCGGCGCTTACAGCGCAAATCTTGCTGTGGATGAAAATATCAAAACATACTGGAGCGCCGCGACGGGCAACAAAGACGAATGGATACAGACAGATCTCGGCAATACCAGTACGGTCAATGCCATCCAGATAAATTATGCTGATCAGGACGCAGCATTTCTTGGCAAACAAACCGATATTTTTCATCAATACAGGCTCAGCGGATCAACCGATGGCAAAAAATGGAAAATTCTGATAGATAAGTCCAATAATAAAAAGGATGTACCCCACGATTATGTTGAACTGGCTGAAACGGTACAGGCCAGATATATCAGGCTCGAAAACATCTACATGCCCACTGGAAAATTCGCCATCAGCGGTCTGCGTGTTTTTGGCAATGGAAACGGCAGTAAGCCTTCACCCGTCGAGAACTTCGTTGTGCTCCGGACCGAGAAAGACAAAAGAAGTGCCTGGCTCAAATGGAAACCTGCTCCCGATGCTTTTGCATATAATATATATACGGGTCTGAGTCCGGACAAACTGTACAATTGCATAATGGTGCATAATAGCAATGAATATTATTATAAGGCGATGGATAACCAGAAAGCCTATTACTTTGCAATAGAATCCATCAATGAAAACGGCGTCTCCGTGCGCACGAAACCGCTGAGAGTCGATTAGCTTTATCCCAATTAATTCTTAATACACCAACAAATGAGAAGGTTGCCTGCTTGTCTATTTATTGCCCTGATACTATGTGCTAATCTGCTGACTGCACAACAGTCGAAAGACGCCAAAATGAACCAGTTCATTTCTGCGCTCATGCAGAAGATGACACTCGAAGAAAAGATTGGACAGCTCAATCTGCCTTCAATCGGTTTTGATGTCACGGGTCCGATCGTCAGCAAGGGCGTGGAAGAAAAAATCCGTAAAGGTCTTGTGGGAGGTGTGTTCAACACGTTTACGCCCATTGCAGTAAAAAAATTGCAGGAAATGGCCATCAAAGAAAGCCGGCTGAAAATTCCCCTGCTTTTTGGATATGATGTAATACACGGTCACCGCACCATTTTCCCTGTTGCCATTGGTCTATCGGCTTCCTGGGATCTGAATCTCATAGAACGTACTGCCCGTGCTGCGGCGGATGAAGCAACGGCAGACGGACTCAATTGGGTTTTTTCTCCGATGGTTGATATTGCCCGGGACCCCCGCTGGGGCAGGGTGAGCGAAGGCGCCGGTGAAGATCCATTTCTGGGTTCTGCGATTGCCCGGTCAATGGTAAGAGGATACCAGGGCGATGACCTCAGCAGAAACAATACTGTGCTGGCATGCGTAAAACATTTTGCGCTTTATGGTGCTTCTGAGGCTGGTCGCGATTACAATACAGTAGATATGAGCCGCCTCAAAATGTACAACGAATATCTGCCCCCCTACAAAGCAGCAGTAGACGCAGGGGCTGGTTCTATCATGAGTTCTTTCAATGAAGTGGATGGAGTGCCGGCGAGTGCCAATAAATGGCTGCTCACGGATTTGCTCAGAAAACAATGGGGTTTCAAAGGCCTGATAGTGAGTGATTACACTTCTATCAACGAGATGGTGAACCACGGCATCGGCGACGGCAAAAAAGTAGCCGAACTTTCCCTCAACGCCGGCATGGATATGGACATGGTAGGCGAATTATTTATCAATGAAGGTACTGCCCTTGTAAAATCGGGCAAGGTCTCACAGGCAACAATAGACGCAGCATGCCGGTTTGTGCTCGAAGCAAAATACAAACTCGGACTTTTTGAAGATCCTTATCGCTATGTAAACGAAGAGCGCAACCGTACAGTGATGATGAGTGCAGAAAAGATTGCTTTGAGTCGCGAGGCAGCTACCAAGAGTTCGGTGCTGCTAAAAAATTCAAACAATATTCTGCCACTGCAACCAAACGGCAAGATTGCTTTTGTCGGTCCCCTGGTCAAAAATCAGCGTGACCTGATTGGCAGCTGGAGCGGAGCGGGTGATTGGAAAAAAGCCGTGAGCCTCTGGAGTGCACTTGAAGAAAAATATGGTACAGGAAAATTTCTTTACGCAAAAGGCAGTAACCTACTTGATGATACCATGTTGCTGAAAAAACTGACACCACATGATGCGCAGATTGTGGCTGATGCCAAAACCCCGGAAGAAATGATTGCTGAAGCCGTGCAGATCGCTTCGCAGGCAGATGTAGTGGTGGCTGTACTCGGCGAAGCTTTCGGCATGAGCGGAGAAGCTGCAAGCCGGTCTGATATCAGCATTCCTGAAAATCAGAAAGAATTGCTGAAGGCGCTCAAGAAAACCGGCAAGCCCGTTGTGCTGGTTGTTATGAGCGGCCGGCCACTCATCCTCAACTGGGAAGATAAAAACATGGATGCCATTCTCGAAACATGGTTTGGCGGCACGGAAGCGGGGCATGCTATCGCCGATCTTCTTTTCGGCGTTGCAAATCCATCCGGCAAACTCAGCATGACGTTCCCGGCATCGGTTGGACAAATACCGATTTACTACAACCACAAAAACACCGGAAGACCAATAGATCCGAATCAAAAATATAC
>JACMLD010000208.1 GCA_014379785.1 Chitinophagaceae bacterium | reverse complement strand
CGGAGAAGGAGTGGATGAAAAAGCAGTGGTTGTCAGTTGCTCGAATGCCGAATACAATATTGCAAAGGGAACAGAAGTGGTAGCTGTTGATCCGAGATATTATCGTCCTACTGAAGTTGAGTTATTGATTGGTGATCCTACCAAAGCAAACACGAAGCTTGGCTGGAAACCTAAGTATACGCTCGACCTGCTCGTGAAAGAAATGGTTGCTGCAGATATTGAGTTGTTCAAGCAGGAGAAGTTATTGAAGGATGCGGGATACTATGTGAAGAATCAGTTTGAGTAATCTCAGAGTGCCGTCACCCCGAGCGAAGCCGAGGGGTCCCCAACCGGCCGAAGTTGAGACACAATGATTAATAGCTGGGGATTTCTCCACCCTCATCGCTTCGCGATGGGAGTCGAAATGACAAGAAAATGAAACACCATCAGAAAATATACATCGCCGGACATCGCGGCATGGTTGGCTCGGCAATAAACCGGAAACTCAACAGCGAAGGTTTCGGAAATATTGTTGTGAAGACTTCGGCCGAACTGGATCTGCGCAATCAATCCGCGGTCGACGAATTCTTTGCAAAAGAAAAACCGGAGTTTGTATTTATGGCCGCAGCCAAAGTGGGCGGCATCATGGCCAACAACACTTTCCGGGCAGAGTTTCTGTACGACAACCTCATGATTCAGAACAATATTATTCATGCGGCCCATGTGCATGGCGTGGAGAAGCTGTTGTTTCTTGGCTCATCCTGCATTTATCCAAAAATGGCCGAACAGCCGTTGAAGGAAGAATACCTGCTTACGGGCCTTCTTGAACCAACCAATGAACCCTACGCTATTGCGAAGATTGCCGGAATAAAGATGTGCGATGCCTATCGCTCGCAATACGGTTCGCATTTTATCTCGGTAATGCCAACAAATTTGTACGGTCCAAACGACAACTACGACCTGAAAAATTCTCATGTGCTGCCGGCGATGATCAGAAAGTTTCACGAGGCAAAACAAAACGGAGATAAGGAAGTAGTGATTTGGGGTACGGGGAAACCGAAACGCGAGTTTTTACACGCGGATGACATGGCCAGCGCCTGCTATTTTCTGATGCAGCACTTCGACGAAGAGGGTTTTGTAAACATCGGAACAGGCGTGGATCTCGAGATTGGCGAACTGGCCATCTTAATCAAAGAAATAGTAGGATTTGAAGGAGCAATAGTCCAGGATCTTTCAAAACCCGACGGTACACCGAGAAAGCTGATGGATGTTTCCAAACTTCATTCACTCGGCTGGAAGCATTCAATTGAGCTGAAAGACGGTGTGAGAAAGGTTTACGAGGAATTTGTTTCGAGGTATTAATGGTTGGAGGGAGCGCGTACCGGAGGGCCGTCACCCCGAGCGTAGCCGAGGGGTCCCCAGCCGACTGTCCGACTGATAGCAGGGGATGCCTCGGCTACGCTCGGCATGACAGCACCAAAATTATTTATGTTCTCCATTTTCAAAAAACGAAAAAACTCTGCACCTGTTGACTTCAGCGGCATAGGGACAGATATGCACTCACATCTGCTGCCAGGGATTGACGACGGATCACCCGACTCAGCAACTTCTGCTGAATTGAAAAAAGGACTTGAAGATCTGGGCTATTCAAAATTTATCGCGACCCCGCATATCATGTGGGATATGTATAAAAACACGCCCACGACCATCAGCGGAGCAGCCGCCACGCTGAAAGCGCACAGTCAGCATGAAAACATCCGCTTCGCAGCCGAATATTTTCTCGATGATCATTTTGATGAAATGCTCGACAGAGATGAAGAGCTTCTAACGATCACGGGCAAACGCATTCTGGTGGAATTTTCGTTTGTATCACCACCGCTTAACCTGAAAGAAAAAATTTTCAACCTCAGCATAAAAGGTTTTGAACCCATACTGGCGCATCCGGAGCGGTATGCATACTTTTCAGGCAATAAAGCCATCTACGATCAGCTGAGAGATATGGGTTGCCTTTTTCAGCTAAACATCCTGTCACTTACAGGGTATTACGGAAAGATTACACAGGAGCTTTCCCACTATCTCATATCGAAAAATTACATCGATTACCTGGGAACCGATCTTCACCACCAACGCCACCTTGATGCATTCCGGTATGCGCAACCGATCATGCCTGTTATCAACCAACTCCTCGACAGTGGCAAAATCCAAAACAGTCTTCTTTAATCTGATCCTTTTCCATATTTGAAAACCATCATGATCATATTGAATCGCCTGGTTGTGGGTGGCACGGCGATGAATACCCTGCAGATCATCCATGCGCTCAGGAAGGAGTATCGAATTGTTTTGGTAACGGGGAAGAAAGAGGACGATGAACTCGAAGTAAATTTTGTCGCAAACCTGCTGGATGGCGTCACTCATATCAGGGTAGACGAGCTGAGACGAAGTATTTTGCCGGGTAACGATTTAATAGCATTCAGGACCATTCGAAAACTCATCCGGCACTATAAACCGGATTTTGTCCAGACCATTGGCGCAAAGCCGGGATTTCTCGGACGGGTAGCGGCACATCGCGAGAAAGTGCCGGTTATTATTCATGCCTATCACGGCCATGTGTTCCATTCCTATTTTCATCCCATTCTCGCCAGGGTAGTGGTTGCGCTCGAGCGGTACGCAGCTTCCCTCTCTACCTGCATCACAACGGTGAGTGCAAGGCAGAAGGAGGAACTTTTTTCAAAATACCGGATTGCAGCAAAAGAAAAGATCCGGCATATGGCAGTGGGTATTCAGACATCAAAATTTGATGATGCATCGGGAATCCTTCGACGCGGGTTTCGGGAAAAGTATCTTCTCGAAGACGACGAAATTGCGATCGGAATTATTGGAAGAATTGTTCCGGTAAAAAACCATGCTTTTTTTATAGAGGTGGTTTTTGAAGCACTCAAAAAGATCCCACAGGCAAGATTTTTTGTGGTCGGCGATGGTGAATCATTGCGGACACAATTGATAGCAAAAGCAAAATCCAAAGGAATTGATACAGTGTATTTTCCTGAAGAGGAGCGACGCACTCAACTTACTTTCACTTCATGGATTACTGATATAGAAAAAGCAATCAATGGACTAGACATTGTTGTGCTTACATCACACAACGAAGGCACTCCTGTCTCGCTGATGGAAGCGCAGGCCTGCTCAAAACCGGTATTGTCGACACGCGTTGGCGCGGTCGCAGAAGTTGTACTCCACAACCAGACCGGGTTTATCACAAATCCGGGAGATGTTTCTGCATTTGCCGATGCGCTTGTAAAATTGGTGAATGATTCCCACCTCAGGGCCAGTTTCGGCCAGCATGGAAAAAAGTTTACCATGCAAAATTTCGATATTGAAGACCAGATAAGGAAAACGAAGGAGATGCTTGAGGAATTGGGGACGGTCACCCCAGCCGACCGGAGTTGAGGGCAGTCACCCCGAGCGTAGCCGAGGGGTCCCCTGCCGACCGGAGTTGAGTAATAGCTGGGGATTCCTCCACCCGCTTCGCTTCGCGAAGGGAGTCGGAATGACGGACACCCTACAGCGTTCCCACATATTCCAGCACTTCCGATAAACTCTGTTTGAAACTTACTTTTGAAGGGACTTTCTTTTTATACTGACGTGTGAGCAGTCCGGAAATGACCATGGGTGTCTGCGGAAGCTTTGTCTCCACATTATTGAGAAATCTTTCGAAATTGAAATTCCCGTTTACTGTAGTCAGATGTGTGTACAGATAGTCAGGCTTTTTTAATTTGGTAACAAAATCAATATCCTTCATCGGCACATTTGCGCCGATATAGATCGTCTTCACTCCCCGGCTTTTCAGCAGGTAATGCATATACAGCAGTCCCAGTTCGTGATGTTCTCCTTCCGGTAAAAACAGCAATACAGTTTTGTTTGTCTGTATATGGCTGAATGCGCCTTCTATTCCTACAATCATTTTCTGACGGATAATATTCGTTACCAGGTGTTCCTGGGCAGGGTTGATATGGTTGGTCAGCCAAAGAATTCCAATTCGCTCAAGAAAAGGAAATATAATCTGGTTGATTGTTTTGTCGACCCCTCTTGACTCGATATAGTCGTCCAGGAGATTCTCGAGTTCTTCCATGTTGAGGTCAACCATGGCATGGATCATGTCGTTTATCATTCTTTCCTGCTGCGCCTGGGTGCTGGAGATGGACACGATTTTTTCACGGATCTCTTCAGGCCGCATTTTGTCAATATGGGATATCTTAAAGCCATACTTGTTAAGCAGGGCGATGTTCAGTATCGCCTTCAGCTCATCGTTGCTGTAGTAACGGATATTTGTATCTGTCCTTTGCGGCTTTATAAATGAATAACGCTGTTCCCAGATGCGGATGGTGTGCGCCTTGATGCCGGAAAGGTTTTCCAGGTCTTTTATGGTAAACGTGTTCATGCCATTAAAACGCAGGAAGTAAATAAATTGTTTAAGTTATTATCAAAATAATTCCACAGAACTGTTTCGCAAATTTCTACAACGCGAACCGGAGTCCGCCGGTAATCCTGATGGGATCCATCCTTTGACCGTGAAAAACTTCTGTGTCAGTCTTTTGGATATCCATATTGAATCCAACTGATCGAAATTTTTGATTCAGTGCATTGCTCACATTTGCGAAAACCGTCAGTTTGTCGCCCAGTTGAAAGTTGGTCGAAACGTTCAGTAAAGCGTATCCGGGAATGGTTTGCCTTTTATTTATCGCACCTGTCGTATCAGCGAGTCCGGTGATATTTTGCCTGCTGAGGAGAGACAATCGGGGGGATATGCTGAATTTGCCAATGCTTAAATCACCACCCAGTCTGAATGTATAATGAGAAATGAAATCCAGTTCGGTATCTTTTCCAGTTTCCCTTTTTTCAGAAAGGCCGTCTTCAAAGGCGCCGTTGATATAATTTATAGAGGCATAACTTTTTAGCAATGCGTTTCCAAATGAATGTTTCCATTCCAGCTGCATGCTACCACCATAATTTTTCTGGCGATTGTTATTTGTGAATACTTCGATATAGTCGACGGGTATTCCGTTGAAAGAATTGTTGTAAAGTTTGGTGGTACTGTTGTCATCGGAGAAAATGAGCAGTCCTTTGATTAAGGTAAAATACCCGTTTACAGAAAGAATGAGATTGTCAGCCAGTGTTCTTCGTACACTCAACTCAAAGGTATGCGACATGACGGGTTTGAGGTAGGGATTCGGCAGGTGCAGGAAGGACGATTGGTATGTTCTGCCCGAGTCCGCGCTGTAAAATGAACCGTACTGTACATATGCATCTGAAGGTGTCGGGGCAAGAAACGCGCTCCCGTAAAGAAACTTGACAGTCGTTTTTTTGTTCGGCGTGTAAACCAGTCCCAGCCTGGGATTGAAGGTCTCGCCATAGCGCGAGTTGTAGTCATACCTGGTTCCGATCGTAAAATTCAATTTGGACGAGGCAGTGATTTGCCCCTGAATATAGGTTCCGAAATTTTGATAACGGATATGGTAGAATTGAGCGGCAAGGCCTTCTGGTCTGTAGAATGTTTCAGTGCCGAGATAGCTCCCGGTTACAAAACTCTTTGTGTTGACCGGGTCCTTGAGGTCGGCACTTTGTGGTGTTGATGTGTAACGGTCATATGCGATGCCAGCGGTCACGTTGATTTTTTCGGTGGGTTTATAATCCACTTGCTGCTCGATTTTTATCATGCTGGTTTCTGCATATTTATAGGCTGCTTCCATGCCTGTATATAGATTTCTGTAGTTGGTATTGGGATCGAGTTCATACTGACTTGCTACGAAGAATGTGGCCGAGTTGAAAATTCCTATGGTCTTTCTGTAGGAGGCAGATAAATTGTTAACGGTCTGTCCCATAAAAACATCCTTGTTGTATATGGCATTGGATGTATTATTTCCGTATGCTGTCGATGTCTGTGCATAGTTGCGAAACCATGATGCTGTGAAGTCTCCCAGTTTCAGAGACGCAAACGCATTATATGCTTTTGTAGGTGCTTCATATGATGGTCTGACAAATTTTGCTGGCTTTTGCGGACCATAAATGGTATTAAAAACGCCTGTTTTATAATGGTCCACATTTAAGGATGCATCGTCTTTATAGACTTTGCTGAGATCCGGTTGGTTATCCTGGCTGTACTGACCCGATGCGGTGAAACTGGAATTTTCAGCAATTTTTTTGGCGATGAAGAGCGTTGTATTCGTATACCCGGATGTCCCGGTAGCCGTAGAGGCTTCAGCGATGATATTCTGTTGTGAAAGTTTTTTTGTGATGATGTTTATCACGCCTGATACAGCATCTGCGCCGTACAAAGCCGATGCCGGACCATAGACAATTTCAATTTGTTCAGCTGAATGAACCGGATAATTCTCCATTACAGGCAGCGCTTCGCCGGAGGGTGATGATATCTTGATGCCATCGATCATGATGACAAACTTCTCAATCCCTCTCGTTCCACGTACTGTGATTATATTTCTTACGCCTGAGTAAACTTTGTCTTCGATCTTAATGTCCGGCAGGTCGTACAGTACGTCCAGCAGTGACTGGTAGTTTCTCTGGGCTATCTGTGTTTTGGAGACCAGCACAACGGTGGCTGGTGCAATACCAATTGCCTGGGCATTCCTGCTGACGGTGGTTATTTTTACATTGAGCAAATCTTTCAGGCTAAGGGCAGAAAGCTTTGTGATAGCGGAGTCTTGTGAAAATGCCGTTGCTGATGTCACAAGAATGGTGAACACCAGGAAGACTTTTTTCTTTGGTTCGAAGTTTTTCATGTGAATTATTTTACCAGGGTACCAAGTTTGAGCAGTTCGTTTGCGATATTCAGCTCGCGCTTTTCGATCATGTTTCTATTTATCTCAAGCTTCAGATGATCATCCACGATGACAAGGTTTATGCATGCGCCCCGCTGCGCCATCCCCTCTTTCTCAGACACGATGAGAATGGAATTGCCCGCGGTCGCCTCCGATATTTTTTTTAGAGAAAAGCTTTTTTCCTCGGATATGAAGAGAATATGGCAGGAAATATTTGACGGGAGGCTCTGGTATTTTAGGACAACGATTCGCTGGTTTCCTGCCATTTTATTGGCAGTACTGGATTTTAACTGGTCATAAAGAGGGGAATCTCCGATGATGGCGATGACAAAATCTCCGTATTTTCTATCGTCCGGCCAGTCCACATATTTTGTAAAATGGTAGATAACATTCGCGTAGATACTGTAATTAGTGCCGGTTTGTGCCTGTCCTGCCGTTCCTGCAAAAACGAAAATCAGACAGGTGAGCACCAGTCTGAGCAGTTTTCTTTTCGCTTTCGGGCGGTCTCCCAAAATGGAGAGACGGGCCAGATGAGGGTACAGCATATAGTGTTCTGAAATCAGGTTAAGAGCAACCTAAAACAGCCAATCCTACGTATTTATTGGAGGAAACATCCGTCTTTAGTCGTATTAAGGGTTAATGCCCTGGTGAGGTAAGTGATTTTACTTTGACTTTTTGACAGGATTTTCAATAGGCACGGTTTTTTAACAATAGTTAATAGGCAAAATTTGCTCGTCTCATTTTTTTTTGTTTAATTTTGTCCTATGATTTCTTAAACACTCGGACATGTCAACTTTAGAATTTAATCAACTACTCGTAAATAATGCTGAATTTCTGAAGCCTTTCGCAGTTACGCTAACCAAGGATTCGGATGCTGCACAGGATCTCTATCAGGAAACCCTTTACAAGGCCCTTGCAAACAGTGATAAATACAATGTAGGCACGAATATCAAGGCGTGGTTGTACACAATCATGCGCAACATATTT
>JACMLD010000207.1 GCA_014379785.1 Chitinophagaceae bacterium | reverse complement strand
TGATCGGATAGCGGAGGTTTCGGGTGCTGTCGCGTTCCTTAAACGAATAATTGTTCACCGCCTTCCAGACCCTTGCCTCTGTTCCGTTGGATTTTATCCGGATAAATGGCTGAAGCCGACCGAAGTCTGCCGGGCTGAGTCCATACATTTTTCCGAGATCGTGCTGAGTTCTGAACATGCCCCCTTTGTTCCGATAGTTCATGATCGTTTTTATGGTTCTGTCCCTGATACCGAGACTTCTCCACCCGGATTCGTCGATGGTATTGGGGTCAAATGCAAAAAGTTTAGTCGGCGAATGAGACAAAATTGTAGTGGGTTCAACGCGGTATGGTTGCCGGATCCCTTCTGAAGAGTCAGCAGTCAGCATCGAATCCAGTCTCCTGTTTAGTTGGGCGATTTCCTGCTTGTCATCTGCAGGGAATTTTTTCCCTGGCATAATGATCGGTAAAACAATCACACACGTCAAAATCATTACTAGTACGACAATAGCGGAGCGCTCACGTTTTGAAAAAACCAGGTAGTCTTTGAGAAACTTTTTGAACATGGGTGCAAGGTCGAGGGAAGTGGGAATCTGGCATGGGGAGAAAAGGAAAAAATCGGGGGGAAAATCACGTCCGGATTCTGCTTTTACCACAAGTGCCAGCTACCCCATCCAACTTAATTTTACACCCTCATCATACTTCCAGAACCAGTCCATCATAGGCCAGATGGATGCCTTCAGGGAGTGTAGCGGATATGTCGGCATGTTTTCCGAGTTGATGGCTCATATGTATAAAATAAGCCTGAGGCACACCGAGTTCTTTGACAATTTGAATCGCTTCTTCGAGGTTAAAATGTGAGATGTGTTTTTCTTTTCTCAGCGCATTTATTACGAGGATCCTGCTACCTGCAATCTTTTCTCTTTCTGCGGGCTCGATTCTGTTCGCATCCGTGATATAAGTGAAATCGCCAAAGCGAAATCCAAGTACAGGCATTTTCATATGCCATACCTGGATCGGCATCACCGGGATATCGCCGATTGCAAACGGCTCGTTGTCGATGGTGTTCAACTGAATCTCCGGTACCCCTGGATATTTGGTATCTGCAAAAGCATATGGAAACTCACGAATGATCACTTCCTGGGTCATTTCATTTGCGAAAACCTTCATCGGTTTGTGCATGAAAAAATTGAAAGCCCTGACATCGTCCAGTCCCGCCACATGATCTTTATGAGGATGCGTGAACAGAATCGCGTCGAGACGCTTCACATCTGCACGCAACATCTGATATCGGAAATCCGGACCGGTATCAACCACCAGTTTTGTATGTGCTGTTTCGAGGAGAATACTGCAACGGAGTCGTTTGTCGCGCCGATCGTCCGACTGACAGACTTCGCAGGGACAGGCTATCATGGGAACTCCGCTGCTGGTTCCGGTGCCAAGGAAGCTGACTTTTAAATCCGGTATCGTATCATGCTTTGTCTTCATCGGATTCAGCATGTTTAACCATTACCTCATCATAAGTTTTTCTGATATCCGGCGGCAACTCATCGGGTCTGATATTCAGCTGGGGGACAATATCCACGAGGGTATTTATTCTGCCTTCCATCTGCAGAAATTTATTCAGGACGACTACCTTCTTCTGTTCGAGAATGCAATAACCGCTCTGGAAGGTGCCCCTTTCATAACGCAGCACATATCCCACATCTTCCAATACCCTTTCTATTTTATCCAGTGTTGCTTGTGTGTATTTCATTTTCCCTTGTTTGGGTCCGGCAAATCTAAACAGCAAAGACTTAAAGGACCTGCGAGCAAACATTAAATTATCCACAAGGTAGTGACAGTAATGGCTATTTGCTGGTCATCTTGATTACCGGGACGATCATCTCTTCCAGGCTGATCCCTCCGTGCTGAAAGGTGTTTTTATAGTAGTTGACGTAGTAGTTATAATTGTTCGGGTAGCAAAGAAAGCTGTCCTCCTTTGCAAAAATAAACGACGAGTTCACCGTCGGCACCGGCAGTCCGGCTTCCTTCGGATCACGGAAAGCCAATACCTCTTTGGGTTCGTAATTCAGGTTGCGGCCGTGTTTGTATCGCAGATTGGTCGTTGTCTGTTTGTCGCCAATCACCTTATACGGAGTTTTCACCCGCACGCTTCCGTGATCTGTGGCTAAAACGATATTGATCTTTTTATCAGCGAGTTTTTTCAAAGCCTGATGCAGGGGTGAATGCTCAAACCACGAGCGGGTGACCGACCTGTAACTCATCTCATCACCAGCGAGTTCTTTCAGCACTTCCATCTCGGTACGGGCATGGCTGAGCATATCCACGAAATTATATACGATCACATTCAGATCGTTTACCATGAGATTATGGATATTATTCACCAGCTCCTGACCGGCGTGATTGTTCAGAATTTTCGTGTAAGAAACACGCATGTTATCCTTTTTCAGCCTTTTGAGATGGCCGCGGAGAAAATCTTCTTCGTACAGGTTTTTGCCTCCCTCTTCTTCGTCATTTTTCCACTGGTTGGGAAACTGCTTTTCTATTTCGGCAGGCATTAATCCCGCGAAGATGGCATTCCTGCAATATTGTGTAGCAGTAGGCAGGATGCTGTAAAAGGTTTCTTCTTCCAGTATCCGGAAGCTCTCCGCAAAAATTGGCTGAATCGCTTTCCACTGATCGAACCGCAGATTATCAATGAGAATAAAAAATGTAGGTATCCCTTTTTCAACATGCGGAAAAACCTTGTACTGCATCAGCGTGTGACTCATCACCGGCGCGTCGGCAGATTTTGGTTTCACCCATGAAGCATAATTGCGCGAAATAAACTTGAAAAACTCGGTATTCGCTTCCTGCTTTTGTGATTGAAAAACTTCCTGCATTTCGGGACTGTCACTCTTTGCCATTTCCAGCTCCCAGTAGACCAGCTTACGGTAGATCTCCATCCATTCATTGTAATCCGGGTTACTGTTGAGCGCCATAAAAAGATTGCGAAACTGCTGCTGGTAGGCAGACGTTGTTTTTTCCGCCACGAGTCGCTTATTGTCAAGAATTTTCTTGAGACTCAACCAAACCTGGT
>JACMLD010000206.1 GCA_014379785.1 Chitinophagaceae bacterium | reverse complement strand
CTGAGGGAGTTCAGTCCGCCCACTCCCTGGTCAACCAGGTTTTCCTGCTGCACGTTGTAGCTGAGACTGCCGCCGATGCGGAGCCAATCTCTGGCTTTGGTGTCCATGGAAAATCTGCCTGAGTAGCGTTTTAGGAATGAATTGAGGAGGAGACCGTTGTCGTCCCTGTATCCGATGAAGAGACCGTAGGTGTTGTCGGCGCTGCCGCCTGTTACCCCCAGCTGGTGGTTCTGTGAAAGCTTGTTTTGTGTTGATTCTTTCAGCCAGTCTGTGTCATAGAGCGGATTGCCGGATGCGTCGAATAGTTTCGGCAGGGATTGCCTTTTTATGCGGGGGTCAACTGCGCTGGTGTAGCTGCCACCGGCCCATCCTGCGGGGTCGTAGACTTTAATGTTGTCGTATGCGAGGTTTTCAATTGCAATGTATTCGGCGGCGTTGAGCATCTGGAGGCGGTTTGGTCCGATGGTTGGCACGCTGAGGTCACCGTCGTAGGTTACTCTTGCTGCACCGGGCACACCTCTTTTGGTGGTGATGAGGATCACGCCGTTGGCGCCTCTTGCGCCGTAGATGGCGGTTGCCGAAGCGTCTTTCAAAACTTCTACTGAACCGATATCACTTGGGTTGATGAAGTCGATTGCGTTGCTGCTTTGCGACTGAGTGCCTACGGGGAGAATTACACCGTCAATGACATAGAGCGGGTTGTTGGTGGTGTTGATGGAACTGAAGCCACGGATGCGGACGTTTGTTTGTCCACCTGGCCGGCCTGAGTTTGTATTTACCTGTACACCAGGTATTCTTCCTGCGATGGCTTCGTTGAGGGATGGCGACGGTCTTTCGAGCAGTTGCGCTGCTTTTACGGTACCGACTGAACCGGTGAGATCCGATTTTCTGTTGGTGCCGTAACCTATCACCACTACTTCATCGAGGCCTGCTGAGTTAGGGGTCATGTCGGCATTGACGGTGGTCTGGTTACCAACTGGTATTTCGAGTGTTCCTAATCCGGTGAAGCTGAAAACGAGTGTAGATTCTGATGATGGTACGGAGATGCTGTAGTTTCCGGTGTTGTCTGTTGTGGTACCTGTGCTTGTCCCTTTTACGATTACGGATACGCCTGCGAGTCCTTTGTTGTCTCTTTTGTCTGTTACTTTTCCTGAAATCGTTTTTGATTGTGAGAATGCTGAGGTGGTGATTGTCAGAAGCAGTAGCAGTGTTGCAGCTCTGACAGATAAGGTCATTAGCCTTTTTTTCATACGCAATTGTTTTTAGTTATAGTTGGAATACGTGCCGTTGTTGAGGTGTGGACATAGGAATCCAAATCAGGGTGAAATCGGTTTTTTTCATCCTGGATGTCTCGCACCTTTTTTCTACAGTCAATTCGCTAAAACGTTTTAGCAAAGTGACATTTAAACAGGGTCGGGTTCAGTTTCTCTCATGCAAAAAATCAGCTAAATCAGCGCCGGCCGCCGTTTACAGTTAGGCCGGCAAAAAAACCGAAAAGGTTCAGGGATGTGATCAGCTAAAACGGTTTAGCTAATCCTGAAATGAAATTAGGATTAAAATTACAAATGGAAAAAATCATTTTTAACATGGAGATTATCCCACACGAAAAGAATTGCGCTCCACCAGGTGGCCCTTTATCATGATTGATTTCTTTACAGAGACGGGTATCACACCCATCTCCCCCATCAGGATCTCCACCGCTTTGTGCCCAATCTCGTGAATCGGTTGCTCAACCGCCGTAATCCCGGGAGGATACAGCCGGAAAATATCCATATCATCAAAGCAAACCATCCCCATATCCGCTGGCACCGACATACCGAGTCCTGTCAACGCCTCCAGTCCAGCGACACCAAGATAGTTGGCGCCAAACATCAATGCATCCGGACGCATTTTTTTTACATAGTCAGCAATCTTTCTAATCAGCATCGTATTCTCCATACCATACACCGTTTCACAAATGAGGCCTTTCGGAATCTTTAATTTTTTTGCCTTCACCGTGTCACTGTATCCCCTCACCCTGTCTTTCATCTGTACCATATCCAGGTCGCTCCCCACAAAACCTATACGCCGGTATCCTTTTTCATATAACCACGATACACCGTCTGCCACACCCTGAAAATTATCCACCATCACATAAGGCACACCCAGCTTTGCAAAATAACTGTCAATCAGTACGACAGGATTTTTTCGCTTTATCAATGATGCAATCTGACTCTCAATCCTCGCCTCCGGCATTACAAGGTATCCATCTACGTTATGCTGCGATAAAATTCTGAGCAACTGTTCAGAACCCTCACTGCCATTTGCCGTGCTGCCATAGATAACCTTGTAACCATATTTTCCCGCTTCCGTCTCGATCACATTTGCCAGACGTGAAAAAAAACTGCCGGAAATGGTATCGACGATCAGTCCAATGATTTTTGATTCTCCTGTACGAAGACTTACCGCCGCGCGATTGGGATGATAACCCTCTTTCTTTGCGACCTGCCGGATCTTGCGGGCAACAGATTTACTGATCCGCATTTCTTTCTCCTTGCCATTCAGGACAAAGGAAACCGCAGAAATTGACACACCGGCCTTAGATGCTATGTCGCTTATTTTTACCTTACGCACAAACTGAATTTCTATTAACAGGGAATACCCGTAACATTCCGAAAATGGACAAGCTTAGTTTTGGAATAAGATGTTGAAGAAGAAAAGTGGGCGATACAGGCTTCGAACCTGTGGCCTCTTCCATGTCAAGGAAGCGCGCTACCCCTGCGCCAATCGCCCGGTGAGCGGCGAAAATAGGAAAAAATCAATTGATCTGTTATGGGGGAGAAAAGGAAGTTCTTTGTTCGTAGTCTATGGTTCAATCAGCGGGTTTGTCATCTCGACTCCCATCGCGCAGCGATGTGGGCGGAGATATCCCCCACCATTACTTCGAATCAATCCGGTTCAAAATCTGTAGGCGTGTCGTAAGTCTCCTTCATCCCAAGTCTCATTGCGATGGCTCTGTCTTTTCTCGCGCTGTTCTTCCTTCCCATTTTTTCTTTCACCAGACTTCTCTGCAGGTAAGCCTGATGGTCCTGCGGATTGACGGCTATCCGCTGGTTCAGCTTGCGGATAGTCTGCTTGTTTTCTTTTGCAGTCTGTGAGAAAGCTGCAACCGGGATCGAGAGCAGCAGGAAAAGGAAAAGTTTTTGCATAAGACAAGCTAAAGTTTTTTCAATCGGAAAAATAAAGGAGGTTTTTATTTGCAAATAATTTAACAAAGAGAAAACCCGAACCATCACTTTCGTAAGTAACGGCTCGGGATTTCTCCGCCCACCCGCTTCGCGGGGGAGTCGAAATGACGGTATCGGATTACGCAATCTCTAGTCATTTCGACCGAGCGCAGCGAGCGGAGAAATCCCCGGCCGTTTGTACGGGTCTGATGAATAGCAGGGGATTTCTCCGCCCTCATCGCTTCGCGATGGGAGTCGAAATGACAACGTATTTCACATTCTCGCTATTTCAACTGCTTCAAATGATTATCAACCGTCCAGTTTCCAATCTTCGTGCCCATCTCCTGACCGGCAACACATGAAAACCTGAAATGCAGACCGGCCCTTACCCTTGAATCAGCATTTTCATTGGCCGCCTCGCTGAAAGACTGAAAAGTCCTTGTGCTGCCCGCGGGAATCGCCGTAGGGGAAGCAAACGTAAACTGATTGTTATCACCCAGCAAACGTGCAAGCACAGTAGCAGCCGAATTACCCAGCGCGCTGTGCGTTGAAGGATAATCCTGCACCGGTGGAGTTACCTCCAGCGGCTCCCAGGCCGCATCCGGCGTAGTCAGCTCATTGCCATCAATATCCGCCTGGCGAATCGCAGTATAAGGTCTCCAGAAATTATGAAACATCTTCGACTCCCATCCTGCTACATATGCATCCGCAATAGCCATATCCACCAGTGCTAACAGTCTTGCTGCATCGATGAGATTCAGGCCTTTGGCCTGTACCACCGTGCGTGCAACCCTGTTCCATCCCGATTCAGAAAACTCATACCAGAATTTTGCGTAAGAAGTCTGTTCGGCGGTACGGGTGGTGCTGTTATTTTTTCCAGTTTCTTTTACTTCCTTCAAATCCTTTGCATACAACTCCGTACCGAGTGCGGGATAAGGTGCAGACCTGAACTGATCCTTCTGTTTCAAAGAAAAAAGTTTCATATGCTGCCAGTCAGGTGCAAACAAAAATGGCAAAGGCGGTACAGGCTGATAGCTACCCGGGCCAGCCGAAGGAGGAATAACGCCAATCGGATCCTTATCCGCTGCATCCCCTGCCCGGTTTGCAATGATTGCCTCAGCAGCCTGCTTACCAATTACCATGCCTCTTGTCTTTGCATCTCCTTCTGCCACATTTGCAAGAGATTTTTGCAGTGCAGAATCCAGGAAACCCTTTCTTGCAGGAATTTCGTGCAACAACACACTGTGTGCAGCAGTGACCGCAGCACTGATCGGATCGGCACCAGAGTCCTTGCCCTTGAATGCATAAGTTGCATATTTTGCCTGGATTGAATTCAACGCATCGTGCATGGCGAGATGCGTCATAGCATTGATACGCGATGCCTGCAATGAATGCTGGTACAATGGCCCGCCAAATGCATTGTATGCAATATCGTTCCATTCCAGCACCGCCGTTGCCGGTAACTGCTCGATCCTGTTCGGGATCTTTTTTTCTGTCGAACATCCGGTTGCAAACATTGCAACACCGAATACAAAAGTGAGTACTTTGATCATGTTTCGCTTATTCATGGTGATAGGTTTAATTGAGGTGCAAAATTGCATTTATGTGAAACCGTTTTCCGTCCCCGAATTGAGCTGGTCACCTCCCCGAAACTGGTCAGAAGGCATAAGTTTTGTTACTTCATCGATATGTCTGAGAAACCAAACGAATCAACCTCATTCAATGGCTTTGTAACGGTTCGGGGTGCACGAGAGCACAACCTCAAAAATGTATCGCTCCAAATTCCCCGCGATGCGCTGGTTGTTTTTACAGGTGTATCCGGTTCAGGAAAATCATCTCTCGCCTTCGGCACACTGTACGCCGAGGCACAGCGCCGCTATCTCGAATCCGTTTCACCCTATGCCAGGCGGCTTTTTCACCAGATGTCTGTGCCCGAAGTAGATGCGGTCGACGGGTTGCCCCCGGCCGTGGCATTACAGCAACAGCGCGGTTCACCCACCACCCGCTCATCGGTGGGCAGCGTCACAACACTTTCCAATCTTTTCAGAATGCTTTTCTCTCGGGCAGGCGACTATCCAAAAGGGCAGGGAATTTTATATGCAGAATCCTTTTCAACCAACACCCCCGAAGGGGCCTGTCCAAAATGCCATGGACTCGGAAGAATATATAAAGTGAATGAAAAAACGATGGTGCCCGATGACTCTCTCACCATCCGGCAGCGCGCCGTAGCAGCATGGCCTTCTGCATGGCAGGGGCAAAACCTGCGTGATATACTCGTGACCCTTGGATACGATGTAGACAAACCCTGGAAGCACATGCCAAAAAAAGATCGCGACTGGATACTGTTTACTGACGAACAACCCACTGTGCCTGTATACGCGGGTTTTACACCAGCAGAAACAAAGCAGGCACTGAAATTAAAAATGGAACCCAGCTATATGGGCACCTTCACCGGTGCTCGCAAACATGTGCTGCATACATTTGCGCATACACAAAGTGCGCTCATGAAAAAAAGAGTGGCACGTTACATGCTCAGCACGGCCTGCCCGGAATGCAATGGAAAAAAACTGAGAAAAGAATCGCTGTCAGTAAAATTTGCAGGATACGATATCGCGGAAATTTCAGCGATGCCACTCAAACAACTTTCTAAACTCATCATTCCTTTTGCAGAAAAGAAAACGCGGGCTGAACAGAAAGACACGGACCATCCTGAAAAAGCCATCGTAACGCAACGCATTGCCGAAGACCTCGCCGCAAGAATAAAAGTGTTGCTCGACCTCGGACTCGGCTACCT
>JACMLD010000205.1 GCA_014379785.1 Chitinophagaceae bacterium | reverse complement strand
GCTGATACGTTATCAAAATATGGATTGGATACAAATACGTTTATGACCGTGGTCATTCCCGATACTTATACCTATTACTGGAATATCAGTCCTTCAAAAGTTTTCAGCAAGCTGTTTGCAAACTACAAAGAGTATTGGACAGAAGAAAGAGTTCGCAAGGCAAAAGCCCAGGGCCTGACTCCGGCACAGGCTTATACCCTGGCGTCAATAGTGGAGGAAGAGACAAATGCCACTGAAGAAAAAGGAAATATTGCGAGCGTGTATCTAAACAGGTTTAACAAGGGGATGAATCTCGGCGCGGACCCTACGGTGAAGTATGCGCTTCGTGATTTTGGCCTGAAAAGAATTTATGAGAAGCACCTTCTTGTCTCTTCACCCTATAACACGTATCGCAACAGAGGACTGCCACCGGGACCAATCTGTACGCCCTCCAGATCGAGTATAGAGGCGGTTCTGAATGCGCCCACTACGGAATATTTTTATTTTGTTGCGAAAAGAGGATCGGGTGGCAGGCATCAGTTTTCAAAAACCTATGCTGAACACCTGGACTACGCGAGGCAATACCATAAGGGACTCGACAGTGTCATGCAAAACAAAAAAGCTGCCGATGAAAAGTCTCCGCGTTGAGCAGTCAAGGATTGTCCGTTTCATTGCCGCGAAAAGCAAGACTATTCACCCGCCCGGCTTCCAGGGGATCTCATTGTATGAGGTGTCGAAGTTTTTCTGGGATCAAATTCAGAAAACAGCATTGAGCGAAAGAGCCGCCGCCATCTCGTTTAATTTTATCATGGCCATCCCTCCAAGTTGCCTTTTTCTTTTTACCCTTATCCCCCATCTTCCGTTTGTACCTATTGCTACCATCCGCGACCAATTGCATCATCTCATCACCGATATTATTCCGGCAAAAGAATACAACAGCAACCTGATACAGTTTGTCGATAGTTTTCTGACAAACCAGAAGACCGGGTTACTATCCTTCGGTTTTATACTTCTTTTGTTTTTTGCATCAAATGGTATGATGGGATTGTTGCGGTCATTCAACAAAGACTATCTGGGGTTTCAGCGTCGCACCAACCTGGCCTCCAGGTGGACGGCCATCAAGCTCACATTTATGGTAATGGGATTGCTCTTCGCCTGCCTCGCCCTGCTGATCACCCATGGCGCTTTGCTGAAGTGGCTTGGTATAAAAAATCAATTTCTTCTGCAGATCATCATGATCGGCAGATGGGTTTTTATCATCGGTCTGATTTTTTCAATCATTGGTTTTATCTATAAATATGCTCCTGCCGTCGATAAACGGTGGAAATTTGCTTCTCCAGGAACCATTCTGGCTACCCTTCTCAGCATTGTGGCGAGCGTAGGGTTTACCGTTTTCATCAGTTACTTCGGCCGATACAATGCCCTTTATGGATCGATTGGAACCATTATAGTGCTGATGATCCTCATTTTTCTAAACGCCTGGAGTTTATTGATTGGTTATGAGTTGAATGTGAGCATCCTTTCACTTAGAATCATGGCGGAGGAGCGGCAGAAAGGGGTTGCAGGCGGTGCCCCCCGGGCCTGATTTTTTGTGTAACTTCAGGAGACAAAACATTCTGTTATGAAATCACTATTATTTTTCTCTCTGTTGGTAGCGGCATTTACCATCAAGGCCGATACATTACCAATTGGCGCAGACATGCCAAAGAAGGATGTGAAAATCAAGGATGTGAGCGGCAAGATTGTCACGCTGAAAGAAGCAATGTCGGCCAATGGCCTGCTGGTGATGTTCAGTTGCAATACCTGCCCCTATGTGATCAAGAACCAGCAACGTACCAATGATATCTGCAAATATGCGCAGAGTCGCAATATGGGTGTCGTGATCCTGAATTCAAACGAAGGCAACCGCAGCAGCAGCGAATCACTTATAGAAATGCAGGAATATGCCAAAGCCCAGGGCTACCATTGGCTCTATGCTGTAGACAGCGGAAATGAAATTGCAGATGCTTTCGGCGCCAACCGCACGCCCGAATGTTTTCTTTTTGATAAGAATGCAAAACTCGTTTATCATGGTGCGATCGACGACAATCCAGCTGATCAATCAAGCGTGCAGAGAAATCATTTGAAGGAAGCAATGACAGAACTGACTTCCGGAAAGGATGTTTCTGTGAAGCAGAGCAGATCGGTGGGATGCGCTATTAAGAGGGATTAATGCTGTCACCCCGAGCGTAGCCGAGGGGTCCCCTACCGACCGGAGTCGGGACTAATAGCAGGGGATTTCTCCACCCGGTTCCTTCGGGACGGAGTCGAAATGACCGTCACCTTGCTCCCATCATTTCTTTTAAGCCCAATGCAAACTGGCTTTCAGTAAGCGCCCGATCATAAAACTTACG
>JACMLD010000204.1 GCA_014379785.1 Chitinophagaceae bacterium | reverse complement strand
TGATGGGGAGATGCAGGAAGAAACCTACAATGCTCATTATGGATTTTACAGGCAGAATGCCAATATCTATGTTGACTGGCTTGAGCAGGTTGACAAAGCTGCTATCCAGGAATTGCAGCGTTCAAAAATGGCAGCGGCCGTCTCAAATGGCAATGGGTCTGTCAATGGTCAGACGCAGGAGTTATTGAAGTACCAGGCGATTGCAGACTTTGACGGATGGAGGCTTTATCGCATTGATACCAGTAATGTGGTGAATGGACGTGGACAGGTAGATGATATATCTGTATTCTGGGGGAATACGAAGAGTCGCCTGCTGAAGTTTCGCGGTCTGAATAAAAACACACTGTATCTGCATGTGAAGGAGTGCGAGTTCAGGTACAATTACCGCAATGAGGACATCAATACCATTTTGCTGAATATTATTTATAAGAGGCCATTGCATTTGTCGAGGACATATAATTAGTTGATCAGTTGAATGGTTGACTAGTTGATTCGTTGACTCGATACGCAATTCATACGAAAGCAGGGCTCGGCCCTGCTTTCGTCATTTCGACCGAAGGGAGAAATCCCGATCCTGTGTTTGGGTCCCTACCTCCGCCCGTCACTGCCCCGCGGCTGTGTTCCTGCTGGCAATCTTTATGTGATGATTTCTTATTATTCAACCGCAGGAGCCAAGGCCGCTACGGGCAGATGCCGATGCGTCGGTGGCGATCACTCCGATGGTTCTAATGGCACATTCTCCCACATCTTCGCATTTACTAATCTACTCATCTGCTAATTTACTCCTCACTCCACTCCTCCCTGTTATTTTCCGCTCCTCATAACAATAGAAACCCCTGCTTGATAAGTTGCAAACAACCCACACAGCGTAAAGCTTGACTGTGCAGGCTTTCAGCCAAACACATCTGATCGGAATAAACTAATCATGAAATATTTTTTTGATTGTCAGACGAATGTCACAACACATAGAAAATCGGTTATGCATGACCGGTAATCCGTTTTATCTGCCATTGAATAATATTCTATTGAACTCATGCAGCGTTTTAAAAAGTCATTTTACGCGATCAAAGTTTTCATGATGCTTGCTGCGTCGTGTATAAACGCTTTTCTAAAGTTTTTCAACCCGATAATTTTAGTGTGACTAAAACTATGAGTATGAAGAAAACTTTTATCGCACAACTATTACTGCTATTTATGGTAATGGCTGCGCAAGCGCAGACCCGGAACATATCCGGCAGAGTGACGGACAAAACCGGCTCTGGGTTAGCAGGCGTTTCCGTTTCAGTAAAAGGTACCAGCAACGGTGCCCAGACAAATCAGGACGGCGCTTTCTCGCTAAGCAATGTAGAATCCAATGCTACATTGCAAATCTCATTTGTAGGATACAAAACCTATGAAACAAAAATTCCCGCAAATGGCAGCGTAAACGTGGTGCTTGAAGAAGAAGCACGACAACTCAACGAAGTCATCATCACTGCCAACGCCATTCCAAAACAGGCGACAAGTCTGGGTTACGCTACAACCACTATCAAAAACGACGAGCTCACGAGAGGCCGCGACCGCAGCGTCTTAAACGCTTTGCAGGGTAAGGTTGCCGGTGTGCAGATCACCAATACTTCAGGCGGTGTAGGTGCCTCTACCAGAATAGTATTCAGAGGAGGTACATCACTCTCCGGAGCCAATCAGCCGCTGATAGTGGTAGATGGTATTCCCATAGACAATTCACAGGTCGGAACCGGCGACAATCTCAATAACCAGGTCGATGCAGGAAATCGCGGAAACGATGTAAATCCGGATGATATTGAATCGGTAACCGTACTGAAAGGTCCGGGTGCTGCTGCATTGTATGGTAGTCGTGCTTCAAATGGCGCGCTTATCATCACTACCAAGTCAGGGAAACTTCGTGGTGGGAAGAAAAGCGAAATTAGCGTGAGCAGCTCATACAATTTCGAGTCAATTCTCCGTTTGCCGAAATTTCAAAATGAATACGGACAAGGCGGACATAAAGAATATGACTCTCGCGAAAATTTTTCGTGGGGACCGAAGTTTGATGGTAAAATGCGGCCATGGGGTCAGCAGGTGGGAGACTCACAAAGAGTAAAACCATGGGTAGGGCTGGAGGACAACGTAAAAGAATTTTTCGACATAGGTCGCACATTTTCTAACAGCGTATCACTGTCTCAGAGCAACGATAAATCCTCTTACTTTTTGTCTATCGGCGACGTGGATCAGAAAGGGGTAATGCCGGGCACCGAGTACAAGCGTACATCGGTTAAGGTAGCTGGTGCCACTGAACTTTCACACAATGCTTACAGCAGCATCAGTGTAAATTATATTCATTCGACCGGGGATTTATCCGTACAGGGTCAGGGAACTTCACCATACGACCAGGTATTACAGACACCGCGAGATATTTCGCTGCTTGACTTGAAAGATTACCGCAATAAATTCAATGACCTGGCCGGTTACTATGGAGCATACACTGTAAATCCATGGTATACGCTTGGCGAAGATGCATATAAAACGCAGGTTGACCGTATACTTGGCAATTTCACTATCGGTATCAAACCAGTAAAGTGGCTCGATATACAGTATCGCCTCGGAACGGATTTTTCTGCGGACAAGAGAAGACAGATCGTTTCAAAACGTACTATTACCGATGACCAGAATCAGAATTTTGGAAATTCTTTTAAAGGAAAGTATGAAGAGACCTCCATTAATTTAAGGCGTATTGAGTCTGACCTCATGGTAACAGCAAAAAGGGATCTTACCAAAGATCTTTCCTTAAGCGTGCTTGTTGGACAAAACGTCAACCAGGTGGATGCTACTACGCAGATTAGCACTGCAAATGCACTTGTGGTACCAAACGTATACAATCTTTCAAATGCCGATGGCGATCCTACAACGAATAATGCGATTTTGCAGAGCCGTAGATACGGAGTATATACAGATATCAATCTGGGATATAAAAATTATCTCTTCCTTGGGCTAACGGCCAGAAACGACTGGTCCTCCACGCTGACTAAGGGCAACAACAGTTATTTTTATCCAAGTGCAAACCTTTCATTTCTTTTCACAGAGTTCATCAAAATCCCCACAGTCATTAGCTATGGTAAGGTCCGTGCGAGCGTAGCCCGTGTCGGAAATGATGCTCCGCCATATGCTCTCAAGTCCGTGTTTGTAACTGGAACGATTACTGATGGATTTCAAAATTCGCAGGTTAATTTTCCACTTAATGATGTTCCCGGGTATACAACCGGCAATCTGATCGGTAACCCCGGTTTAACTCCCGAGTTCACCACTTCTTACGAAGTAGGGTTGGAAATGTCTTTTCTGAATGACAGGATTGGACTTGATATGTCACTTTATTCAAACATCAGTTCTGATCAGATCCTGGTGGTGCCAATAGCTGCGACTTCTGGCTATACCGCACAGTATCTGAATGCAGGAACGGTTACAAACAAGGGAATTGAGCTGATGCTTCGTGGCCAGCCTATTCGCAGCCGTAACTTTAGCTGGGAAATCACGGGCACCTATACAAAAAACAAAAACCTCGTAAAGGAGTTGTATGAAGGCACTGATCAGATTTCACTTGGAGGGTTTACAGGTGCCACCCTTGTCGCAAAAGTAGGCGAGCCTTTTGGGTCTTTCTTTGGATCGGGCTTCCTGCGTGACCCCAACGGCAACGTCGTAGTGGATGCAGCAACAGGATATCCGCGTACTGATCCTATTGCTAAAACTCACGGTCATATACAACCTGACTTCCTGGCAAGCCTTGCCAACACATTCACGTACGAAGGCTTCTCATTATACGTACTTTTTGATGCAAAAAAGGGAGGAAAATTCTTTTCCAGAACCAAATCTCTGCAGGAGTTTGTTGGAACCGACCCAAAAACACTGTATAATGACCGCGAAGCATTTGTAATCCCTGGCAGCGTCGTGGAAATGCCGGACGGCAAATTTGTAACAAATACAGTTCCGGTGACAGATGCCCAGAT
>JACMLD010000203.1 GCA_014379785.1 Chitinophagaceae bacterium | reverse complement strand
GTCAAGGATTTCGTTCGAAATTTCTTCCATGGCCTTGATACCATCACCGATTGTTTTGCCCGGTGCGAGTCCTGCAGAAATGGTGGCAGATTTATACCGGTTGAAATGGTATATCGTGGGCGGAGTGACTTCTTCTGTAACTTGTACAAGGTTGTCGAGCGGAATATTTTCATTGCGGTTATTTCTCACAAAAATATTACGCAGGTCACTCGGGTCATCACGCTCGCCCCTCGCAACCTGTCCGATTACCTGATACTGTTTGCCGTCTTTCAGAAAATAGCCTAGTCTTCTGTTACTCAAAGCAAGTTGGAGCGCGAGGGAAATGTCCTGCACGCTGACACCCAGCTCACTCACCCTCAGCCTGTCTATTTGCACGCGGAGTTCGGGTTTGTTGAATTTGAGATCTACATCCACTCCCTGAAATATCGGATTGGCGTTGGCTTTGTCGAGAAATTTCGGAACGACATCTTTCAGCTTATCGAAATTCACGTGCTGGATGACAAACTGCACAGGCAACCCGCCTCTGCGGTTTACGGAAATGGTTTGTTCCTGAATGGCAAACGCCCTTCCCTCGTTAAACTTCGGAAGATTGCGGTTGATCATATTTACAATGTCCTGCTGCGATCTGTTCCTGTCATTTGGATCAGCCATCGAAACTCTCAGAAAACCAGAATTTACTGCACCAGCCCCCGAGAATCCGGGAGCCACAAGTGAAATGACGACATTTTTTTCGGGCACGCTGTCAACTACGAAGTCGTTCAGCTTGTCAATATACCGATCCATATAGTCGTACGAAGTGCCTTCCGGCGCAGAAATCTGCAACCTGAACTGACTGCGATCCTCCATCGGAGCCAACTCTGATTGCAGCGTTGATCCGATCAGGTAAATCATTCCGAAACAAACGACGATGATCACAAATGCAATCCAACGTACACGCATAAACGCCGTCAGCGTTCTGCGGTATGCATTTTCAAAGCCGCGGAAAAACGGTTCTGTCTTTTCATAGAACCACGAGTTTTTATGGACCTTTCTCGTAAGCTTTACATTTAGCACAGGCGTAAGTGTCAGCGATACGAATGCAGAAATCAGGACCGCACCCGCGACCACAATTCCAAATTCGCGAAAAAGCCTGCCCACAAAGCCTTCCAGAAATATAATGGGAAGAAATACAACTGCCAGCGTGATAGAAGTGGAGATGACGGCGAAATAAATTTCTTTGGAGCCTTCTTTTGCGGCACGCCATTTATCCATTCCCTCTTCCATCTTTTTATAGATGTTTTCGGTAACCACAATTCCATCGTCCACCACAAGTCCAGTCGCCAGCACTATACCCAGCAGCGTAAGTACATTGATGGTAAATCCGCTCAGGTACATGATGAAGAAAGCGCCGATCAGCGAAACAGGTATGTCGATCAATGGGCGGATCGCTACGATCCAGTCACGGAAGAAAAGGAAAATGATCAGAATTACAAGTACAACAGATATCAGAAGCGTTTCTTCTACTTCTGAAATCGACTTATTTATAAACCTGGTCTGGTCAAGTGCAATATTGAGTTTGATGTCGGAAGGCACATCTTTTTTTATCTGTTCAAGTCTTTTGTAAAATTCATCGGCAATCGCCACATAGTTGGCACCGGGCTGTGGTGTTACGGCGAGTGCGATCATTGGCACACCGCTTTCCTTCATAACACTTTCCTCGTTTTCAGGACCGAGGATTGCTTCTCCCACATTTTTTAACCGGATATCATGACCTGCAACATTTTTGATGATCAGGTTATTGAAGTCTTCTTCGGTTTCAAGACGGCCAAAGGTCCGGACAGACAACTCGGTTGCATCACCGGCAATTTTTCCTGAAGGAAGTTCCACGTTCTCGCGGTTCAGCGCATCCGAAATATCCTGAAAAGTGAGTCCGTATGCATTGAGTCTTGAAGGATCAAAAAGGATACGCATGGCGTACCGTTTTTCACCCCAGATGCCGATTCCACTCACGCCGGGAATGGTCTGCAGACGGTCTATCAGATTGTTATTGGCATATTCGGTAATCTGCAGCGGATTCATAGAGCTGCTCTGAACGGTCATTGAAAGAATGGGATCTGAGGAAGCATCGGCCTTGCTCACAACCGGCGGCGAATCCAGATCGGAGGGGAGTGAACGTACCGCCTGTGAAACTTTATCACGCACATCGTTTGCAGCGGCTTCCAGGTTTTCGCCCACTTCAAATTCTACATTGATCCTGCTGCTGCCACCACTGCTAAGGGAGGTGATGTTTTTTACCCCGGCAATTCCATTCACTGCTTTTTCAAGCGGCTCGGTGATCTGCGTTTCTATGATATCGGCATTGGCGCCGGGATAGGAGGTGCTAACGCTCACATTTGGCGGATCGATGGCCGGATAATCCCGAACCCCGAGGTATTTAAACCCGATTGCGCCAAACAAAACGATGATGATATTCATCACGATGGCGAAGACAGGTCTTCTCAGACTTAGTTCAGATATGTTCATTCCTTCTCGATTTTTACCAGCTTCACTTTACCGTCTGGTTTTAGCGTAAGCAATCCTGAAATGATAATGGTATCTCCAACCTTGAGTCCGGAGGTGATCTGTACTTTTGATGAGTCTCTCATGCCCGTCGTCACTTTTTCGAATTTTGCAATGCTGTCGCGGTACACGATGATTTTTTTATCACGCGCCTGTGGCAGTACTGCCTGTGAGGGTACCATCAATGCTGCTTCGGATTCTCCAAAAGATAGATTGACTTCCGCAAAAGTGCCGGGTATCAGTTTGGCATCTCCGTTTGTGACAACGCATCTTACCCGTAAGCTTCTGCTTGCTTCGGTAACACTGGATTCTGTGGCGATGACTTTTGCAAGGTATTTTTTTGAAGAGCCTTCTACTTTGAAATTTACCTGCATACCGGTTTTGATGCGGCTGCTGTATTTCTCAGGTATGGTAAACTCAAGTTTCAACTGGTTGACTTCTCTGATCGTTGTAATGACAGTGGTCGGCGTTACATAAGCTCCCTGGCTGATGCTGCGAAGTCCAAGGCGGCCGCTGAAAGGCGCTCTTAGTTCGGTTCTGCTGATATCTGTTTTTATGATGGCAATATCGGCTTTGATGGTATTGACAGAAAGAATACTGAGATCAACTTCCTGCTGGCTGATGCCGCTTATTTTCAGGAGCTCAGAATATCTTTCCACTGTTTTCTCTGCTGTAGCAAGCTGGACTTCGAGTTTTTTTAACTGCGCCTGAAGGTCTCCGTCGAATAGCTTTATCAACAATGCTCCTTTGCCAACATTTGCACCTTCGCGGATATTGAGTTGTACCACACGGCCCGAGATCTCCGGGTGAAGTTCGGTCTCCTCATAAGGAAGCAAACTGCCGGGCACTGTTGCAGATTCTGTGATTGTTTTTTCGCTGACAATATATCCGTTAACGGGAGTCGGAGCGTTTCTGCCTGGTGGCCGGTTTGCGGCTACAGGCGCCTTTTTTTCGCCACATGAGGTCACGAATAAACATACGGTTAAAAGCAGGGGGAAAATCGAAGTTGAGAATCTCATGATTGCTGTTAAATCTGGAAAGCCATAAAGATAAGGCTTTGACAAAGTTGCAACATGAGTTTGGGACAAATGGTTGTTAACTAACGACTTTTAATAGGCTTTTAATCTTGTGCGCCTTGTGTGAAAGCTCCTGTTTTTCTTTGCTCAGGATAGTGACGTGTCCCATTTTTCTGCCTGGCTTTGTATCTTCCTTACCATATATGTGTACAAAAACATTTTCAAGCTTCAGTACTTCCTCGAGGCCCTCGTAGCGTGCCTTTCCTTCAAATCCTTCTGCGCCCACCAGGTTAACGATCGCAGCCGGCACAATATGTTCGGTATTGCCGAGCGGATATCCGAGCATGATTCGCCAGAGCATGTCGAACTGTGAACTGTAATTGGCTTCGATGCTGTGATGCCCGCTGTTGTGTACTCGGGGCGCTGTTTCATTCACCAGCACTTCTCCATTGCGATCGATAAACAGTTCTACTGCAAAGATTCCCGGACTTTTCAGATTCTTGACAACTGTAAGTGCAAGTGCCTCGGCTTTCCACCATATTTTCTCTGGAATATCTGCCGGGCTGATCTGGTAATCGAGCAAATTCAGATAAGGGTCAAAAACCATATCAACAGGCGGGTAAAAAGCTGCGTCGCCTTTCTCATTGATCGCCACTATCTGAGAAATCTCTTTGTGTATGGTCACCATTTTTTCCAGGATACCCGGTGCGTCAAATCCTTTATCGATGTCCTGGCTGGTTTTCATTATCTGCACTCCGCGGCCATCATAACCT
>JACMLD010000202.1 GCA_014379785.1 Chitinophagaceae bacterium | reverse complement strand
GCATCGGTATAATCTATCTGTTCAAATTTTTTCTTATCGACATAGTTGCCCGGATTCACCCTCACTTTTTCTATAATTCTTGCTGCAATCTCGGCAGCATTTGGGGTAAAATGGATGTCTGCTACAAGGGGGGTGTCGTATCCACGGGCGAGTAATTCATTTTTGATGTGCCGCAGGTTTTCCGCCTCTTTCTTGCTGGGGGCCGTGATGCGTACGAGTTCCGCTCCGGCTTCTATGCACCTGATCGATTGCTCCACAGTAGAAATTGTGTCCATCGTGTCGGTAGTCGTCATGGTTTGCACACGGATTGGATGCCCGTTGCCTATTAACAGCTTGCCGACGCTCACTTCCCGGGTTTTCAGACGTTGATAACGGGTCAAAGATTCACAGTACAGTTGCATGGTATATGATTCGTACTGCAAAATAACGTAATCGTAGGTTTCTTCGTAAATTCAATCATTAAACCAATTCCTGAAAAAGCCAGGCAAAATATTAGCATTCATCGTCATTACCCTCGTTCTTATTGCACTGGGTCTGCACTTATATATCAGGTATAATGCAGGGAAGCTGATTGACAGACTTGTACGCACCCATAGCAAGGGAACTTACATTTTAACCCAGGGTAAACTCAACATCGATTATGCCAGTCTCTCGATTGAATTAAACAATGTTAAACTTTTGGAAAACGATAAATCGGGCAAAAAAATCGTCTTTCAGCTTCAGACTCCATTCGTACGTTTTCAACTTCATTCCATCTGGTCCTTATTGAGCAGGAAAGCTTTGGAGGTTGATAATTTCTATATCCGCAAACCCCATATTTCGATCAGAAAAAGGGAGGAAGAAAGAAAGGACGCCTTCCGGGCATCGGGAGATGTCTACAATTATATTCAGAAATTTGTTTCTTCCCTGCAGGTTCGAAAATTTCTCATCGAAGATGGTTCGTTTGATATTCTTCCGGAAACGGGGGAAACCCCTCTTTACCATTTTGCAGACATCAAGTTTGGGATAAACAATATGAAGATCGATTCCATCGCCAACAACCGGAACGATCAGGCTTTTTACAGCGAGAATATTTTTCTCGAAATGAAAAACGAACAGATTGTTTTTCCCGACAGCCTGCGTGAAGTAAAGTTTTCCAAACTTTTTCTGTCTTCACGCGAGAAAGTGCTGCTGATCGACAGTGTCACATACAGTACTTACACTTCTTCAAAAAATGATCCGGGAAGGAATGCCATCAGCGTTTTCCTCCCTTCTATGAAATGCATCAATACAGATTATGCTGGTTTGTACAACGACAAGGTGATAAGAATTGATACCGTAGAGTGCGAGTATCCTGAGGTGATCGCATCATTTGATATGGTAAAAAAAGAGAAGCAACCTGAGCTGAAAGTGGTGCTGCAGCAGATAGTACAAAGACTTTTTGGAGACGTTGACGTAAAATATTTCAGGCTCAAACATGCCAAATTAAAATTGCTTGCCAAACTTCCCAACTCGGTCCGCGAAATAGAAATAAAAGACAATGATTTTATCGTAAACAATCTCACTGTTCTCGGGCAGGATACGGCTGGTCTCAATATCGGGAGCATCCGATTTATGATTCATGACTATTCGTCTATTTCGCCCGATAAGGGCTATCGCCTGGCGATGGATGAATTTCTCATCAATGAAAACAGTGTGGTCTCGGTGAAGAACCTGAAGCTTTTCTCTACTACAGACTCATCGTCGAAGAATACGAATTATATCTCAGTTCCGGAGATTTCGATAGAGCACATTGATCTGGGTGAATTGCTGCTCGAAAAAAAAGTGGTGGCCGGTAGGATGGTGCTGACAAATCCGCAGATAAACTATACGCTTTCGGGCAAGCCGCCAAGAAGATCCACCAATGGGCTTTTCGAAGCACTGGGAAGCTACGACCGCATTGCAGATGTGAAGTCGCTTGAAATCATCCGGGGAAATATCTGCCTCTCGCTGCCGCGATTAAAAATGACCGCCTGTCTTTCCGACCTTTCTATCAATATCAGCATTAACACAGCACTGGAGGCAAAAAATTACTACGCATTGCTAAAAGCTGCGGACCATGTTTCGTTTGCAAAAGGCACGGTGAAGTCACCGTCTGTCGATGCCGAATTAATAAACGGACAATTTATTGGCGCCACAAATTCTGTCACAGCTGGACGAACCCGCGTCTTACTCCCGAAAGAAGGAATTTCCGGATTCATAGACGCACTTTCCGTGACCGGATTATTGTTCGATGAATCGTCTGCGGGAAGTTCCTTTTTTGTGGATTCAATAAAATGGAAATCTGCAAATTTTGATGTGGCCGGTATCAGAAAACAGGACAAAACATCCGGAGAATCCAGTAAAACATTCACACTCCATGCCGGCAGGGTATGGTTACCGGATACCAGGATCAGAAACCTGGTGGCGGGAGGCTGGCAGATCGCTGCCCCCGATGTCGACCTTTTTGCAGAGCAGCTTCACTTCGAAGACAGAAAACTTTCATTCAACGACCTCCGGCTGAGTGGGTCCGGTCTCGCAGCAAGCAACCAAAATAAAAATATAAGACTGGATTATTTTTCGGTGGCAAATAAAAAGCCTTCGGTTATGAAAGGGATTCATTACAGAAGCCGCAGTGAGGTCGACTCAATGGAGACGGCTGTAAAGCAAATATCCATGGTGGCAGATTTTGATAAGTTGAAAGAAAAAAAGATTTCGTTTTCGTCACTCGATATCTCATCACCTGAATTTTTACTGACACAATGGGCGAAGAAAATCAGGGATTCATCCAAAACAGCAGAACCATTCAGCATAAATTTTGAAAGAGCCACCATTTCAAACGGAAAATTTGAAATGAACAATGTGTCCGGTGCAACCGAGTCGCGTATTGTGGCAGGCAACATCGAACTTTCTTCGCGCAGTCTGCGGTTTTCGACAGACGATCTTTGGTCGTCTTCGTCATTTGCCGGACTATCTCTGAGTGCGCCCACAGCGTCGTATACACGTACAGACAGCAGCAAACTCGTGGCTGACGGACTCGCCATCACATTAAATGCCAGCAGAAAGGAACCTGCCGCAAATCAAAAAGCAAAGGGAGGCGTTGGAGAAACGGAAATATTCCCCGTGATTATCGAAAAAGCCAATCTGAACTCATCGAAGATTTCTTTTGAAAAAGGCTTTACTCATCTCACGGCATCGGGACTCATGCTGGGTTCCAGAAACTTTGCGATTCAGGAGTTAACAGGCCCCTCCTGGAAAAATTCGCTTGCTCAGTCGATCACCTCCGCAGCTTCAGGTAACATTGTATTTTCGGATCAGCAGAATAACTTTTTTGTGGGCGGCATAAGCAGCGAAGACGTCAGCAGGCATCTGCGGTTGGACTCATTTCTTTATACACCCGCCATCAGCAGGGACTCGTTTATGCGTTCGCAGGAATATGAAACGGATTATGTCTCCAAGGTGGGTGCCACTTCACTTGAACTCAATGGACTGAACACAATGGCACTGCTCAGAGATTCGAGCCTGGTGATGAGAAGTCTTGCTGTAAATGGTTTTGACGTACAGATATTTCGCGACAAAAACCTTCCTGATCTATCGGGCATCTATAAACGCCTTCCGCAAACGATGCTCAGAAAAAGTTCACAACGCATATCCATCGATACAGTGGGATTCAATAACGGGTATATTGCATACACCGAGGTTTCTGAAAAAACAAAACTGCCCGCCACCTTCTTTTTTTCAAATACTTCCGGTAAGCTCATCAATCTAAAAACGTTGCATTATGGCAGTACCGACACTTTCCAGGTGAGTGCAAAGGCAAGTCTGCTCGGAAAAGCAGACCTGTCACTTGGCATCTGGGCGCCCATCGCAGACACGCTGGCTGCATTTCGCACGGTATTGACCTCGTCACCATTTTCTATGGATACCCTCAATTCTGTGATTACACCTATGTCAAATGCGCGTGTGACTTCGGGAAGACTCGACAGCGTCTACCTGGCGGCAGAAGGGAATGATCTTTTTGCAAGCGGCACCATGTTGTTCAGATATCACAATCTGCACGTGCGGCTCGACGACAACGTAAAAAAGCGATCACTGCTTTCGAAAATAAAAACCTTTGTGGCTGATAAACTGATTCTCAAACATCGCAATGAAGACAAGTATGGCGCGGTATTTTTCAGACGCAACCAGGAGAAGTTTATTTTCAACTACCTCGTGAAAATCGCTGTCAGCGGCTTTCTGTCAAGCACGGGTGTGAAAAGCAATAAAAGTTATCTGAAACTC
>JACMLD010000201.1 GCA_014379785.1 Chitinophagaceae bacterium | reverse complement strand
GCCACACAGGTGCCACACCTGCCCGCTTCGCAGCTATACGGCAATTCAAGTCCAGCATCCAGTCCCGCGCGAAGAATAGTTTTGGGATAACCCGTAATCAGCGGATGCCGTTCTCCCGATATGATGATATCGACACCATGTGTGGCTGTGTCAGGTGGTAAAAGTTTTTTGGGGACAGGCAAGCTTTCAAAAAATTCACGCCTGATATTTTCCGCAGGAAAATTTTCCTCTGCCAGCACTATCTGTATCATCCGCATGTAATCAAAGGGACCACAGAGATAAAAAAGCGTCTCCTGATCCTTTGCATTGCGGTATTCCCTAAGCAATTCGGCAAGCAGCCACTTGCCAAGCCGCGCCCTTGTCAGATTATAGTTGGTACTGTAAAGCCATTCAACCCGAAATCTCTCCCGATGCTCTTTTTCAAGCAAAGAAATCTCATCGTGAAATATTGCCGAACTCCTGTCCCGGTTGCTATAAATCAAAACGATCTGAAATTGCGGGTATTGAAACAGTGCCGACTTAATCAAAGAAAAAACAGGCGTGATACCACTCCCTGCAGCCAGAAAAAAAAGCTGCCTGATATTTTTGTCGGCATGCGGTAGTATGAATAGACCTGAAGCTCCAATGGTTGTCAGGCGGTCGCCCACTTTATAGTTATCGATTAGTTTGCGCGAATACTCTCCGTTTGTGACCCGCTTGATGGTGATGGCCATTTCTTCTCCGGGAATGGGCGCAGAAGAAAAAGAATAACTCCGTCTTTCTTCTCCATTCCACTTAGAAAAAATAAAGGTCAGAAACTGCCCCGCCTGGTAATGCAACGGCTCGTCGGCCGACAGCACAAAGGTCTTGCAATCCACCGTCTCCTGCCTGATTTCCTTTATATAAACCGTTTTATTCTGACTCATCAATTTTACTTGGTAACCAAAATTAGTCATTTCAGTTTTGCTATCTTGTGCGCATGAAAAGGCGAACCTTCGTAAAAAACAGCGCGATAGCTGCATCGGCATTTGCAATCATTCCATCACCGGCATGCTCCGGTAATGAAGAGAGGGTAAGGCTTGCTATCATTGGTGTGGGACTCAGGGGTCAGAATCATCTCGACAATGCCCTCCGCAGAAAAGACGTGGAAGTAGTGGCTATTTGTGATGTAGACGAAAGGATGCTGGTGATGGCATCTGCGCTGATAAAAAAATCGGGGAAAACAATGCCTGCCGTATTCAAGGGCAATCCATATGCATACCGGGAATTGCTTTCATCAAAAAATATTGACGCGGTCATTATTGCTACGCCATGGGAGTGGCACACGCCCATGATCGTAGACACCTTGAAAGCAGGCATCAAATATATCGGCACTGAAGTGGTGCTTGGTATCACATTGGACGATCACTGGAAGGTGGTGCGGGAAACAGAAAAACGACAGGCGCATGTGAGTATGCTCGAAAACGTATGTTATCGCCGCGATGTCATGGCGGTATTGAATATGGTAAGGTTAGGTATGTTTGGAGAAATTCTACATCTTCAGGGAGGCTATCAGCATGATTTACGCGGTGTAAAATTCAATGATGGCGTAGGACCCTATAACGTTGGTGCTGAATTTGGCGAGAAAGGATTTTCAGAAGCGCACTGGAGAACAAATCATTCGGTCAACAGAGACGGCGACCTTTATCCTACACACGGAATCGGGCCCGCAGCCGAGATGATCAATATCAATCGCGGCAATCGGTTTATGTCGCTCAACTCCTTCAGCACAAAAGCACGGGGTCTTCACGAATATGTAGTCAGCAAGGGCGGACCAGATCATCCCAATGCGAAAGTGAAATTCAAACTCGGTGATATCGTCACTACCCAGATAAGGTGTGCAAATGGCGAAACGATTTTTCTGCAGCACGACACGAATCTCCCGAGGCCCTATTCACTCGGTTTTCGTGTGCAGGGCACAAAAGGGATCTGGATGGATGTAAACAAATCCCTTTATATAGAGGGTGTAAGCGAAAAAGCTCACCAGTGGCAGGAAGCAAAAACGCTGCTGGAGAAATATGATCATCCTCTCTGGGCACGATGGAGCAAGGAGACTGAGGGCGCGGGTCACGGTGGCATGGACTTTTTTGTCTTACACGGATTCATAGAATCTGTGAAGAGGAAGGTGTCGCCGCCGATGGACGTCTATGATGCCGCTGCATGGAGTGCGATTACTCCACTGAGCGAGAAAAGCATTGAACTCGGCAACCAGACAGTCGATTTCCCGGATTTCACTGGCGGAAAATGGAAGGAAAGAAAAAATGATTTTGCCATCACGGACGAATATTAAATAAGTACCATGAAGGAATCCAAACTACAAAAGGCGGCAGCACGTTTCGGCAAGGGCATTGCAACCGTCACACCACTTGGAGACGGTCTCATTCATCATAGTTACCATGCAAAGTACACAGACAGCAAACCAGTGGTGTTGCAGTGCATCAACCGTACCGCATTTCTTCAACCTGAAAACATCATCCATAATTATCAGTTGCTGACTATTGCGATTGCAGACAGCAAAGGCGCTACCAAAATCCCCGCCCTGCAGCAAACGGCGCAGAACAAATTCTTCTGGATTGACGAAGACGATGATTTCTGGCGCGCCACAGAATACATAGAAAATTCATTCTCTCCTGCTGTGCTCTCCCGCCCGGACCAGGCATATGAAGCGGCCAAATGCTTTGCAGACTTGACCAAAGATCTTACATCGGTAGATATGGAGAAAATGGAAGTCATCATTCCAGACTTTCACAACATCGAAACCAGGTATCTGCAATTTGAAGATTCAATAAAGAAAGCACATATCAGCAGACTTCTCAAGGCAACACACGTCATCTCTGAAATGCGTGACCGCAGCGCATTGCGGGCCAAATACCAGGAAATCGCGGCTTCTGATCTTTTCCTCACAAGAGTCATGCACCACGATTGCAAGATCAATAATGTCTTATTTGAAAAAGATACCAACAAGGCAATCTGTGCAGTAGATCTTGATACGACGATGCCCGGTAAATTCTTTTCCGACCTCGGAGATATGGTGAGGACGATGGCTTGCACAGTGGATGAAAACAGCGTTGCATGGGAAGACATCGACGTGAAAAAAGATTTTTACAATGCCATTCTGCATGGATACCTGTCGGGTCTCGGCGAACAGTTGACCGATGTTGAAAAAGAAAACATTCAGTTTGCCGGTCAACTGGTTACTTATATGCAATGCCTGCGTTATGTAACCGATTTTTTAAACAACGATACTTATTACCGTACGAAATATCCTGAACAGAATCTGAACCGGGCGTTGAACCAACTGATCCTACTCGAAAAATTGGAAGAATTTAAAGCGGGTTAGCAGCCTGCTCCTGAAAATATTTTATTTCTTCGGTAAGGTTCAGGAATGGAAAACGTTCGCTGAGGTTTTTCGCCTTTTCGGCATGCGTGAGCAGAAATTTTTTGTGTGCGATCGTAGCAGGTTGCAATGCTCGGTGCTTTCTTGCCATCACCACCTTCACAATCTCATCCATGATCGCCCGGGAATCCACGTCCACACAGTGTTCCATAAATTTCTCCAGTACATATCCGGTCGCCGGGTAGTTGGGATGCACCATGTCTACATCAAAAAACCTGTAATCGCGCAGTACGTCAATTACGAGTTCATAGGATGGAAAATAGTAAAGCCGGTCAAATTTTCCCACCAGGTGATGCACCACTTCGATCAGTCTCGCCTTACTCCGGTTGTTCTCCACCACTCCATCACGCACGTGCCTCACGGGACTAACGGTGAAGAGAAACCGCAATTTGGGATTGAAATGCAGGAGCTGATGAATGCATGAATCCAGATGCGAATTGATCTCTTCAATGCCCATCAGGTGTTTTCTGAATCGATTTGCCGGTGCACGATGACAGTTTGCCACCGCATCATCATTGTCGGTAAGCCGGTATTGAAATGCGGAACCAAGCGTGATAATAACCCAGTTCGCTTCTTTTAAAAAAACATGTGCATTATTTCTTGCGTTGTTGATATTTTCAATGGCAGCCTTCCGGTCGATATTCGAAAAAACGCTGTGGTGCTGCCAGCTTTGCCAGAGCTCATCCAGATAGAAAAGATCGTCTTCGTTGATCGACTTATTATTGATATAAGAAATCAGTGCAGAAGAAACGCTCTGCGGGTCAAAAAGAATACCGTTCGGATTTTGAAGCACATTGAATTTCAGGTCGTGCAGCCGGTTGCCGATGTGTTCAGTAAAACAGGATCCCATCAGCAGAATTTTATTACTGTACGAAATGGGATCAGGCAACGTTGCGATATGTATTGGCAGCTGAAACTCCATTATGAGAATATTTTTGCAGCCAGAAAAGATGCTTCAGCAAGTGCCGCCTCGTTGATTTCAGATTGAATGCCCAGTCCCTGAAAATATGGAATCAGTTTTTCTGTATCCATATTGCCAACCAGTTCATCGTCTGCCATGGGACACCCACCCACACCGCGGAGCGCCCCGTCCATTCTCTTACATCCTGCCCTGATGGCTGCGCCTGCTTTCTCCTGCCAGTTAAAAGGGGAAGAATGAAGGTGAACTCCAATCTCATGCGCTGGCATCGCATCCACCAGATATTTTGTGATCTGAAAAACCTGCTCTGATGTTGCCAGACCAACCGTATCTGCAAGAGAAATGGTTTTTATACCAAGCGACGCAATCTTTTCAACCCAACCAAAGACTATTTGTTCGGACCATGCGTCACCATACGGATTTCCAAAACCCATACTTATATATATTACGGCCTCTTTATCCTTCCTGGTGCAGATTTCCTGTATCCTGGCAACGGTTTCAAGCGATTGCTCAATAGAACTGTTGGTATTTCTTTGCTGAAATGTTTCGGATATAGAGAAAGGAAAACCAATACTCTCGATCTTTTCGTACCCCGCAGCTTCTTCTGCACCTCTTGTATTTGCAACAATTGCCAGCAGCGTGGAGACAGAATCTGAAAGGTCCAGCGCGTCAACAACCTGTTTTGTATCGGCCATCTGGGGTATTGCTTTTGGCGACACAAAACTGCCAAAGTCAATGACGTCAAACCCAACCTTTAGTAAAGCACTGATGTATTTTATTTTTTGAGCGGTGGGTATAAATTCTTTCCAGCCCTGCATGGCATCGCGCGGACATTCCACCAGACTTATTTTTTTGTTGTCGCCCATACTGCAAAGGTAGAAGTATTATTGAAGCCGCTGTCTCACAG
>JACMLD010000026.1 GCA_014379785.1 Chitinophagaceae bacterium | reverse complement strand
TACTATAAAATTGCAAACAGCTATGCCAAAAAGCTGGCGGAACTAAAGCCACGCGCCCTCACAGACTTTGCTACTGTTTTCATGAATCAGAACAAATATGTGAAACCAGCAAACAGTGATATTCTGTATGAAGTAGCATTTGCTCCAGGTTTCGGAGACGTTGGTTGGGTAGTAGGAGTGGGTGTGACCAATGGCGCCGGTTTTCATTCATTTGGTTCAACTACGATTCAGTTTGGACTGACACCGAGCTATTATCATTCTTTCGATACCACCGATACCCGTCTTGCTGCAACCTGCTCAATTATTTCATACAATGATACGCTTGCCCAGATAGTTTCTGCACCGACTTCTATCACCGTCAACAAATGGAACCGGATTTTAACGCCCACACCGCTGGGACCATCTTCTGCAAAGGGTACCAGCATAAACTGGCCATTGATGCGCTACGCAGATGTGTTGCTGATACTGGCGGAAAGCGAAAACGAAATTGCTGGTCCAAATGCCGTTGCACAGGACGCGCTTAGAAAAGTGAGACAGCGTGCATTCCCTGCGGCTCTCTGGCCTCAGAAAGTGGAGACCTATATCAGTTCAGTATCCGGAGGCCGCGATGCATTTTTTGATGCCATCGTAAATGAAAGAGCATGGGAACTGGGTGGGGAATTCATCAGGAAATTTGATCTCGTGCGCTGGAACCTTTACGGTAAAAAAGTGGCTGAAGTAAGAAATACAGTCAACCAGATGGGACAAGACGCTGTGGGTGGCGTAGGTACCTATGCAAACCTGCCTGATTACATTTATGCAAAAAGAAATCCGGATAAATCGGTTACTTTCTTAAACAGGTATACAAAGCATACAGGTACAGTACCTGCGGAATACAATATGAAGATCACCTGGCTCCGCACTTTGTGGAACACTACAACCAACGGACCCGCCAATTACAACCTCTGGCAGTGGCGCGGATACATTGACAATGGAGGAACCACTCCGGCGAGATACGTTTTGCTGCTGCATGCATCAGTTCTCACAAACAGCCTCGGCTCTTTAAAAAATCAGTACGGATATTAATTATGAAAAAAATATTGGATGCCATGAAGACAATGTTGATTTTAATACTGACCACTACAGTTCTGGTACTGGGATGTAAACGGAGTAACGATCTGGGTCAGTCCAGGTTATTTCGCCCTGTATTGGCTGGTCAGCTTTCTGCTGATTCAAATACCATCGTGGCAGAATGGCAAAGAATCGGCGGTGCGAAATCATATATGGTTCAGTTAAGTCGCGATACTTTCAGAACTGTGGACCTGTCCATGCAGATGGATACAAATGTGCTGGTGGCAAAACAGCTTCTCTACAATCAGTTATACCAGGTGCAGGTAAGAGCCAATGCACCAGACAGTGCCTTTAATTCCAAATGGTCGTACCTCGGAGCTGTCAGGACACTTTCTTCGATTTTAAAAAATCCGGCAGTAGATGATATTACTTTCAATTCGGTTCGTGTAAAATGGACTACGAAAGGAGCACCTGTTACCTCTGTAAAAATATTAAAGACTTTGGACAGCAGCGTGGCGGTGCAATCAGCGCTTAGTCCGGCAGACAGAACCAATGAGCTTATCGTAATGGGCGGCTTACAGCCTGCGGTGAAGTACACCATCATGTTGTACAGCGGGCTCGACCTCAGAGGGTATGTGGATTTCAATACAAAGGCGCCCTTCAGCGGCACAGTCATCGACCTTACCGGTATTACAGGCAGACCTTCTGTGCTGGCAGATACCATTCCGATCGTGCCATCGGGCAGTACCATACTTTTGAAAAAAGGACTGACGTATAATATTGCTTCGGCGATTAATTTAAATAAGACGCTGATTATCATCAGCGCACCGGATCTTTCTGTAACACAGCAGGCAAAAATTTATTTCACCAGCAATTTTAATTTCGCTGCCGGGGCTACCATCGACTCGATCGAATTCAATGATGTACATATGTACAGCGACAACTGGGCATCGAGATATGTGTTTAATACTACCAACAGCGCGACAGTTGGCAAGCTGAAGTTTATGAACAGCCGGGTGGAAATGTTCAGAGGTATTGTGCGCCTTCAGTCGGGCACGACTACAGTTAATAATTTTATCTGTTTCAATTCTACTCTCGATAGTTTGATGAATTATGGCGTATTGACTGCCGGTGTGGCTACCTGTAAGGTTGATAATTTCCTGCTGCAGAATTCAACCATTTACAAAGCGGAAAAGGTCATTGCAAGTTCGTCTGTAGCGAACTCTGACACCATAGAAAGCTGCACATTTAACGATGCGGCCCTGGGAAATGGTAGTTATTATATTGATTACAATGCCAATCTTGTGGCAAATGGCATTACGGTTACAAACTGCATTTTCGGGACGGGCCGGAACAGTGCCGGAGCGTTTGCGGTAAGAGATTTCAGGGCGGGAGCCGGCACGCCGGTTTCTGCGGTGAACAATTTGCGTACAGCGGACCATGTTTCATCAGGTGGGGATCTACCGGGTATCAGTACCTACAACAGGCCATCAACGCAGTTGTGGCTTGATCCGGCCAATGGAAACTTTCAGATCCTCGACAATACCTTTCCGGGTCGCTCAACGGCAGGAGATCCGCGATGGAGGCTTTAATTTAAATGTAAGGTCATACAATTCTGTCGCGCAATGCCAGTGCGACAGCTTCTGTGCCGGAATGCACATGGAGTTTTGCGTAGATATTAGACACGTGTGATTTTACGGTGTCTGTCGCAATGAAAAGTTCACCTGCAATCATCTTATAACTTTTGCCCGAGACCAGCAACTGCAGCACTCGTTTCTCCTGTGTGGTGAGATTGTAATCCTTTGCAGCTGCGGGAGGTTGAAGTGATGATTTAAATATCTCCAGCACGCGTCTTGCGATGCCCGGGGTCATTGGTGAACCACCTGACTGCACATCACGGATAGCATCGAGATAACCGTCAGGTGTAGTTGTTTTTAAAATGTAACCGGAGGCGCCGGCGCAAATCGCTTTGAAAATATAATCGTCTTCAAAGAAAACCGTCTGGATGAGAATATTGACGGCAGGAAAATTTTCTTTTAGCAGCCGCGTCGCATCAATGCCGTTCATCCCAGGCATTTCGATATCCATCAGCACCACATCACAGGATTTGTCGGTCAGCTTCTTCAGCATATCTGAACAATCTGCGTATGCACCAATGCAACTGAATCCTTCCGAGTTGCTTAGCAGGAACTGGAAGGTTTCTCTCAGGTGTTTATTGTCTTCAAAAATGGCGACACGTATCAATTTTTTCTTTTGTAAAGATTAGAATAACCGGATTGCTATTGCAATAGCGAAAATAGGGTAGTGGCAGGTCAAATCCGAAATTTATCACCGTGCAGCTGTTCGACGGCAAAATGCTGAAGTTGCAGAAGTAACGAAAGACAATTATTGAAAAATTTCATAGCTTGGAGCAGGTATTCCAATTCCAATTCAGATTTTTTTCAATGAATAAAAAAGATATCTCCTCAAAAATATTGCTGATCTTTTTCGCATGCATTCTTTGTCTCTGCGTAAAAGCTCAGCGGTCAAAATCCGACGAATTCAGATATTTTAATAAGAATATGGAGCCGATGAAAACGGCCAAACTCTCCGCATTTTTTACCCGTATCAGAAAAAATGCAGATACGAGTTTTCAGTTCGCCACTTACAAATACAATAGCCACTGTCTGTATTTCAAAACAACCCTCGATGCTGAAGGAAAGATCAGACATGGTCTCTACGGTTCTTTTCATGCCGGAGGTATTGTTGACTCCACCGGCATGTTTCATCGGGACAAGCAAGTCGGCACCTGGCAGTATTATGATAAAACAGGCAACCTGCTCCGGGAAGTCGAATATTTAAATGGCATGGCATTGTCGGATGATGACACTACAAGATCAGTTTTCAGTGATGTGCATCAGCCCGCTGATCTGATTGGGAAAGAGGGATCATGGGATAAATTCCTGGTAAAAAACCTCCGCTATCCTGAAAACCTTTTTGAAAGCAGAATAAGCGGAACGGTAGTCGTACGTTTCGCGGTAGCAGAAAACGGAAAAACCCACCAGATCGGCCTGCTCAAATCAGCGCATTATGACCTCGACGAAGAATCTCTCCGCCTCGTTATGCTTTCGGGCGACTGGGAGCCCGGAATAAGAAACGGCCTGAAAGTAAATTCCTACCTTCTAAAGCCAATTGCCTTCAATTTTGTGAACTAATCCCCGGCAACGATTGCGTAAAAACTAATTCAGAAATGTTTGGATGTTTTTAACTTGTATCATGTGATGCAATGGAGCACTGTGCTTTATAATTATTGCACACTCATTATCTAACGTTAAAAAACTGCCAACCACTCCCACATTCACCTATAGTTACTTCACTTAAAAATTAAAATGCTGCTATATGAAAAAAGTAGGCTTACTGTGCGTAATGCTTCTGGTCTTAACGACGGCATGGAGCCAGTCGAGGCAAATCAAAGGAAAAGTCATTGATAAATTAACGGGCAATCCTCTTCCCGATGTTTCTGTTGTGATCAAAGGGACCGAAAATGGTACCCGGACCGACAAAGACGGAAACTTTGTGCTTAATACTTCCGCCACCGGAAAAGTGGACCTTGAATTAAGTCTTATAAGTTATGGTACGATGCTCATCACCGCTGACGGAACTGGTGATGTGGCAGTGACCATGGACAAAGAAGCCAAAACCATGGACGATGTGGTTGTTGTAGGTTATGGTTCTGTAAGAAAAAGGGATCTCACCGGTTCCGTTGCCTCTGTCAAAGGCGATGAAGTAAAAAAAGTACCCGCCGGCAACGTCCTCGAGAGTGTTCAGGGTAAAATCGCAGGTGTGGATATTGTCCGCACAAATGGCGGCGCAGGTTCCAGACCCGCGGTCACCATCCGCGGTAATCGCTCAATCAGTGCTGATAACAATCCATTGTACATTGTAGACGGTATTCAATATGACAATTTTCAAGATGTCAATTCAAACGAT
>JACMLD010000200.1 GCA_014379785.1 Chitinophagaceae bacterium | reverse complement strand
TACCATGAGCGCGGGGAACAAACATAGGACATTCACAATGATTATAATTCCCAGAAGAAGTATTCCGAATGTCGCTCCTTCGCTTTCGGTATTGTCACCCAGACCCTAGAATCAGATACTCCTTCCAGCCGCAACTCTTCTTTGATGCGACACCGCAAAAACTGACTATATATTCTTCTGACCGCGACAAGCGTGTTAATTTGCTGTGTTCCCCGGAGTATACTCTATACAAATATTTTCCAAGAAGCCAGGCCAGCAGAACAACTGAACAAAATATCAGCAGGCAGAAGATTATATTTAATATCATATTATAACATCACTTAAAAACTAACTGCAATGGATGCGGTGACAAACGAATTCACATCTCTGCTTTCAGTGTTTCTTGTAAAAATCTCATCTTTACTTTTTAAAATCCTTCCTTCTATCCTTATGACTGCTGCGGGAACCGGCATATAATCCACGTTTAATGAAATACCCGATGTTTTGAAACCCTCGGGAGTGCCTGTGGCAATGATGATTCCGTCTTCATCATCATAGTATTCTCCTCTTGCTGCGATGGCCCATTTGTCGTTAGCTGAGTATCTGAGGATCATCACAGGGGCATACAACGTGTTCATCTCACTGCTTCCTTTTGATTTTTGTTCCATCCCAATATCCAGTCCGGCCGTTATACCGAGTTTCCCCATTGTAAACACACCGTATAAATTGTGATAATACCTCATACGGCGGGCGCTATCGGGTTTGTCTGTCCCGATAAATGTGCTGTAATTGAGTGTGGCTTTTGCGGAAGGTTTGTATTGCACCTGGGTACCGTAGCTCATCAGGGTATTTCCTTCCACTCTCCTGATCCTCTGCCAGCCATTTAAAACCAGCGCACTCAGAAGCCACTTGTTGTTGTTGCTGATATAGGTGAGCTTTGCGCCACTTTCATAGTAAGGAGTGTTTTCTGCAATCAGGCTCCTTGAGAGCGTCCAGCAGTCTTTTGATATAGCGCTTTCAAATCCGATATGGGATGAGAAGATACCTGCATCCAGCCAGAGATTCGATTTCGCTGACAATTTCAATCCGGCATTTGCTTCGAAAACGTTTTTCAATACTCCGGTCTCAGCCGCGTAGTTGGCATTCATATAGGTGCCTGCAGCCAGGGCAAGATTGGCCCGCACCCGCTCTGTGCTGTAACTACCCTTTACGAAGCCGAGGTTAAGATTTATCTCGTTGTGCCGGTTATGGCTGTATAGGAATCCTGCTTTATCGTTTGTCGGTGGCTTATTGAAATCATAGGAATAATAGGCCTCAAGGTATCCGCTGAATGTAACGGCCGGAGCCACTGCTGTTGAATTGTTTAAACTGTCCTGTGCCTGCAATATTCCACTTGTCAAAAGGCACGCTCCTAATAAAATGTTCTTCATTGTCTCTATTTTAATTTATCTAACGCGATATTTAATTTGAGGACGTTCACTTTTTCTGGCGCTACAAATGAGCTGATGCTGTTTGCGGTGATGAGGTTTCTCAGCAGATCTTCCGAAAGTTGTCTTGTTGCTGCAATCCTCTTCACCTGCACCAGTGCTGATTTTACTGAGATATCGGGGTCCAGCCCGCTGCCAGAGGCAGTAACCATTTCAGCAGGGATCTCATTTTTTTTGATTCCGGGGTTGTGAATGAGAAAGCTGTCGATCCTGTCTTTTACCGTTTGAATATAGTCCGGATTTGAAGCTGCTTTGTTTGATCCGGCCGAGCCTGCTGCGTTGTAGTTGACTGCAGATGGGCGTCCCCAGAAGTATTTATCGGCGGTAAAGCTTTGTCCGATTAATTTGTAGCCTACAACCTTCCCGTCGACTTCTACTGTTTCGCCTTTACCCGCACCCGGACTCAGTTTTGCGACTCCCGAAATAAGCATGGGATAAAGAACAGCACAGAGAATAATCATTACGAGTGTAAGTTTCAGCGATGGTAAAATATATTGTTTCATTTTTTTGTTTTTACATGAATAGTGAAATCAGCATGTCGATCAGTTTTATGCCGATAAATGGTATGATCACTCCGCCCAGTCCATAAATGAGGAGATTTCGTCTTAAAAGTGCACTCGCACCAATGGGCTTATAAGCCACGCCCTTCAGGGCGAGTGGAATAAGTGCAGGTATGATAAGAGCATTAAAAATAATCGCTGATAATATTGCTGATTCCGGACTTTCAAGGCGCATGATATTCAATCCCTGCAGCGCTGGTATGGATGTAATGAACAATGCAGGCACAATGGCAAAATATTTTGCAACATCATTTGCTATGGAGAAAGTAGTAAGTGTACCTCTTGTCATCAGTAACTGTTTTCCAATTTCTACAATCTCGATGAGCTTTGTGGGATCGTTGTCGAGGTCCACCATGTTTCCGGCTTCTTTGGCAGCCTGGGTACCACTGTTCATCGCCACGCCAACATCAGCCTGCGCAAGGGCCGGTGCATCGTTGGTGCCATCGCCCATCATGGCTACCAGCTTGCCGCCTTCCTGTTCCTTTCGGATATAAAGCATTTTGTCTTCCGGTTTTGCTTCGGCGATGAAGTCATCTACTCCCGCTTTTTCGGCAATAAATTTTGCTGTCAGCGGATTGTCTCCGGTGACCATGACTGTTTTAACACCCATCTTACGCAGTCTTTCAAAGCGCTCTCTGATACCGGGTTTGATGATATCCTGCAGCTCAATTACTCCCAGTACTTTTTCATTTCTGCTGACAACCAGCGGAGTTCCTCCATTTGATGAAACCGTTTTCACTCTCTCTTCCATTTCCTTCGGGAAAGGATTGTTTGCTTTTACAACCATATTTCTTATGGAATCAAAAGCTCCTTTCCGGATGCGGGTGTCTCCGAAATCAATTCCGCTGCTGCGCGTTTCAGCAGAAAATTTTATAAAGCGTACGTTGTCTCTTTGTGTTTGTGCCGCTTTGATTCCTTGTGCTGCCGCGAGCTCTATGATTGATTTTCCTTCGGGCGTTTCATCGGCCAGTGATGACAGAATGCATGCATTTACAAAATCATCATTGTTTACATCTGCTACGGGCCAGAAGTTGGTTGCCTTTCTGTTGCCAATGGTGATGGTACCTGTTTTATCCAGCAGCAGCGTATCGAGATCCCCGGCAGTCTCAACTGCTTTTCCACTCTTCGTAATCACGTTTGCACGTAGCGCCCTGTCCATACCGGCTATACCAATTGCACTGAGAAGACCTCCGATGGTAGTAGGTATCAGGCAAACAAACAAAGAGACAAATGCTGCAATGGTAATGGGTGTGTTTGCATAATCAGCAAAAGGTTTTAGCGTTACACACACAATGATGAAAACAAGAGTAAAGCTTGCCAGTAAGATGGTAAGTGCTATTTCATTAGGTGTTTTCTGGCGGCTCGCGCCCTCTACCAGTGCAATCATTTTATCAAGAAAACTTTCACCCGGTTCAGTAGTTACCTCTACTTTAATTTTGTCACTCAGCACTTTGGTGCCCCCGGTTACGGAGGACTTGTCTCCGCCAGACTCCCTGATGACTGGTGCCGATTCTCCCGTAATAGCTGATTCGTCAATTGTGGCAAGGCCTTCTATGATTTCACCATCCATCGGTATCAGGTCGCCTGCTTCGCAAACAAACACATCGCCTTTGCGCAACTGTGATGAGGGCACTGTCTTAATCTCCTGTTGGTTGCCGCTGCCAAAAACTTTTTTTGCGGGGGTGTCTTCTCTTGTTTTTCTAAGGCTTTCCGCCTGGGCTTTTCCGCGTGCTTCAGCAATGGCTTCTGCAAAGTTTGCAAAGAGCAGCGTAAGTAACAGCACGATAAAGATGGCCAGATTATAGCCAAAAGTGCCTTCGGAGTTGTCGTTCGACACTGCTGTGTAAATTGTTACCCCCAACATGATGAGCGTGCCAATTTCTACGGTAAACATGACCGGATTTCTAAACATTATCCTTGGATCAAGTTTCACGAAAGACTGAGCAAGCGATTCTTTGATCAGAGCGGGTTCGAACAATTTATTATTGGTAGGCATTGTATAATTATTTAGTCGTCTTTTTTAATAAATCTGGAAATATTCCGCAATGGGTCCCAGCGTAAGTGCTGGAAAGAATGCGAGTGCTGCCAGTATCATGATGACAGCATAAGTCATGATGCCAAATGTTGCAGTATCAGGTTGCAGCGTTCCTGCAGTTTCCGGTATGTATTTTTTTCTTGCCAGCAGTCCGGCAATGGCAATAGGTCCGATAATGGGTAAGAACCGGCCGAGTATCATCACAAGTCCCGTTGTCACATTCCAGAAGATATTGTTATCGCCCAGCCCTTCAAAACCCGAACCATTGTTTGCCGATGAAGATGTGTATTCGTACAGCATTTCTGAAAAACCATGGCTACCCGGATTGTTTAACCAGGCACTTGGTTTTACCGCCCAATCTGCTTCCGGATGCCGCACCGACACCCAGGCCGATAACGCTGTTCCCACGAGGATCAGGAAAGGATGCAACAACGCAATAATGGAGGCAATTTTCATTTCACGAGCTTCCACTTTTCGTCCCAGAAACTCAGGAGTTCTGCCGACCATCAACCCTGAAATAAATACGGCTATGATAAGGAACACAAAATAGTTCAGCAGCCCTACGCCTTTTCCACCATAAAAACAGTTTGTCATCATACCAAGCATTTGCATGGCGCCGGACATGGGCATGGAGCTGTCGTGCATAGAATTCACCGAGCCGGTAGAGATTACAGTGGTCATCACCTGCCAGTAGGCAGAGGCGGCAACGCCGATTCTTGTTTCTTTTCCTTCCATGGCAACGGCGTCAGCAAGCCCCAGTTTCTGCAGTGCCGGGTTTGGACTAAGCTCTGAAATCATATTTGGTATCATAAAAGAGAGCATCCCCGCTGTCATCACACCGAAAATCACATAGCCAAGTTTCTTTCTTTTTATAAAGAAGCCAAAGGCAAAAATCAATGCCATTGGAAGAATTACCTGTGCAATGATTTCAACCATATTTGTGACATAGTTTGGATTCTCCAGTGGATGCGCCGAGTTCGCTCCAAACCAGCCCCCACCATTTGTCCCGAGGTGTTTGATGGCGATCATCCCAGCAGCAGGACCGCGTGAAACCTGTACTGAATCTCCCTGCAGGGTTACAATGCTGTCTTTGCCGTCAAAGCTTGCAGGCGTGCCGTTGAAAGCGAGTACGAAAGCGATGACGATTGACAATGGCAACAGGATCCTGGTAATTGTTTTCGTGAAAAACACAAAAAAGTTGCCCAGTTTTTCCGTGGTTTTTTCTGCAAATGCGCGAAAGAGTACTGCCACCGCTGCAACGCCCGTTGCCGCTGAGACAAATTGCAAAAATGTAATGACCAGCAATTGAGTGAGATAGGTGAGACCGCTCTCGCCTGAATAGTGCTGCAGGTTACAGTTCACAAGAAAACTGATAGCCGTGTTAAACGACAGATCAGGAGTCATATTCGGATTGCCATCGGGGTTCAATGGAAGATCGGCCTGAAAAAGCAATAAGAAAAAAGCATATACCAGCCAGACAAGATTGATGGATAGCAAGGCCGCCATATGCTGCTTCCAGTTCATTTCTTTTTTAGGATCAATACCCGAAAACCGATAGATGAACTTTTCAACCGGGTTCATAAAATCGGTAAAGGTTTTCTCGCCTTTAAAGACGTTCGCGATGTATTTTCCGAGTGGGAATGCAATCAGCAGGGTTAATGCAAAGCTCAACAGTACGCCTGATATTTCTGTATTCATAAATCAAAATTGAATTTTCCAGTTAAAACTTTTCCGGTTTGAGAAGCACGTATACGAGATATACAAATACCAGTATGGCTATTACGAAAAGAATATTCATCATCATAAAAATCGTGTTTAGATGTTTTCAAAAAAATCGATGCATTTGAAAAAAACAACAAAGCATAGAAAGAAGGCGACTATAAGGATTAGTGTAAGCATGTTATTTGTGAATTATTATTTTAAAGAGGGACAGGAATTCTAGGTTTTAAAATCTGCCATTCGCTGTTGATATTGGCGAATCGTATGCCTGTCTGTTAAAAAATTATCCGCTTCAGCGCATTTGATTGATTTTCAGTTAACGAGATAGGGAGTAAGGCTTCGGCGCATTCTAAAAAGCATAAAAAAACCTTCTCATTTTGAGAAGGTTCTATCATTTTGATTT
>JACMLD010000199.1 GCA_014379785.1 Chitinophagaceae bacterium | reverse complement strand
GGATTCAAAAGCTCCCGCTTTTTTTCTGACAATGATTACCGTGTCTCCATTATAAGTGTATTCTTCGATGGACGATGGCGTTTGTGCCATGGTGGCCACTCTGTTTCTTCCGTCGAAAGTGAAATTAAATGTAGAGGTCTGATCGTTTACGGAGATGATCCTGCAACCGGATGGAGGCGGTTGATTATTTTCTTCATTCTTTTTTGAACAGCCGGTCAGCACGACCGTGGATAAGAAAATGGCGGCGACTAAAAGGCGGATAGTTTTCATGTTTTTTATTTTTTATTGGTTTAAGAATGTTTCGAGAAAGTTTATAAATCGCTGGATGTCGTGACCGTTGGTCGGCAATCCGGCAGAGATCCTGATGGCGCCTCGCTGGCGGGTGGGATCGTGTTGATTGATCGTTTCATCTACTCCGGGATTGCAGAAGCAGCCGGTCCGAAGAGATATTCCTCTTCGCATTGCATGCTCCTCAACTATTTCAAGTGGCTGTGGATTTCCTGATTGGTGTAGAATATTAAAGAGTATCGTGCCGCCGCGGTCCCGGTTTTGTGTGCCATAGGCGCGTATGAGTTTTGTACCATTGTCATGGACGAGCGCATTCATTTCTACAATCAGTCGATCCGCAATCTGGCAGGTTCGCGATGAAATTTTTTCCATGCCGATGTTCTCCAGGAAATCAAGTCCATCTGTCACCGCCGGAATACCGAGGAAGTTGACTGTTCCGTTTTCAAACTTTTCCGGTCCGTCCAGCAAGCGGTAGAAATCCTGGTTTACGGATGCCATCTCAACGGTTCCCCCTGCGAAAGAGGTTTTGCGAAGCAATTGAAATTTGTCTTTTCTCACAAGCAGGCAACCGATACCGGTTGGATATCCAAACATTTTATAAAATGAAAGGGATACGAAGTCTGCCGGATGCTTCTCCAGATCCAGTTTTGCTGTCGGAACAAATGCCGCGGCGTCCAGGAGTACGTCCCATCCCAATGCGCTGGCCTCAGCAATCAAAGACAAGGGATGTTTGATACCTGTAGCATTCGACTGGGCCGGGTAGGCAAACAGTTTTCTTCCCGAACCGTTTTTTATATGAAAGTGTTGCCGCAATACGTCGAGATCAATGCTGAGATCGGCGGGGTTTAACGGAGCGTATTTGAAACTGCCTCCTTTTGCGCGACAGTATTCACGGAGACCATTTACCGAATTGTGGTTGTCGGTTGTGAGCAGCAACGCTGAATCGGGAGTAAACGGATATGATTGACCAACGAGTTCCAGTGCGGCGCTGGCATTGCTGGTGAAAATACAATGGTAATTTTCGCCATTGAAAAATTCGGTCACCCGTTTTCTCGCCTGCGATATCAACCTCCCTGAAAACTGCGATGTGGGGCTGTTGGAGTGCGGATTTCCAAACACTTCTCTTTGTAACCGGCAGCAGTGGCGGTCCACCAGGGAGTAGGGATAGAGATTGCTGGCGGTGAAATCGAGATAAATATGGCCGGCGGAGTCGAGCCTCGAATACTCTGTTTTTCTCAGTGTTTCAAAAATGGTTTGCGTATTTGGTGGGTGGATGACCATGCACCAAAATTGCTGCGCATCGGGTCTGCTTATATAACCCTTTTGGATAGTTTTTCATAAATACCCGAATGTGGTGATGAGCTACCGTGTCATGAGTTCGAGCAACCTGGCAATGGCGGTAGTGCGCGTGGCAACATCCAGTTTCAGATAGGAACTATTGATGTGTTTCTTGATGGTGTTGACAGATATTGAAATGCGTTCGGCGATCTGCTGATTGGTCAGCCCCTCAAAGATCAACTGCATCACTTCAAATTCACGTTCGCTTATCTGGGCGATGAGGTGCCTGTTTATTTTTTTGAATGAAAGTACCGGGACGGTCTGATTTGATTTTTTTGCAAAATTATACAGCGCAATTTCGAGCGATGCCAGCAATGCCCTTTCTTCGAACGGCTTTACAAGATAGCCTCCTGGCTCAGTTTGCTTTGCACGGTGAATGGTTTCGCGATCGGCATAAGAGGTAAGAAACAAAACGGGTATGCGGTATTTGCGTCGGACCAGTCCGGCGATATCAATGCCGTCTTCGGTCTCTCCTAGGTTAATGTCGAGCAACACCACATCGGGGGTATTCTGGAGCAGCTGGCGTCGCGCTTCTTCACTGTCGTATGCAATCCCCGATACTTTAAAATCATTGTTGTTGAGATATCCGGAGATATGCTCTGCTATGATCGGCTCGTCTTCCACAATTAAAACCCTTATTTCGCTCATGCCTTCGTTTTATGTGATCTTGAATTTTGTGATTCTCATACTCACACAGGCACCGCCTTTGTTGAATATGTCGAGTTCGGCTTTCAGTTTCTGCGCGAATATTTTTACCATCCTCATGCCAAAGCTGGATGCTGCGGAAGGGCCAATGGCAAATCCTGCACCATTGTCTGATACCTGCAACAGGATTGCATTGTGATCACGTTTAAGGGTAACTGTTATGATTCCTTCTTCAGTTGTTGT